>JAGLDW010000770.1 GCA_023145395.1 Lentisphaeria bacterium
CATGGAAAAATTGATGGAGTAAGGCGGGTCGATCAAAAAGCCTAAAGCTGCTCCTCCAAGGCGGTGGCCACTTTTCGCAGTTCTCCGCTGGCCGCCGTTTGACCAATGAAACGAAGTCGTTCTTTGCTTGAGGCTTTTCTGGGGATCCGCTTGGCACTTTGACGCAGCTCCTCGATCTTGGCCACGGCCTGAAGGATCAGCGCTTCGTCCGTATGCTCAAGCACCCGCATCAAGACCTCCAGATCATCCGGCAGGCCAAAGTCGGCCACCAGGGCGTCCAGGCTGCTGATCAGGCTCTCCGTATCCGCCGCATCCACAACCGCGCGGATGAGTTTGAGCCGCGAGGCCGACTTGGCCGGATTTCGAGGAATGCGCTCGTTGTTACGCCGGCGCGTGGTCTCCGGGCCCTTGCTCTTTTTGGATTCTTTCTTGGGCTCTGCTTCGGGCTCTTCGTCCGGGGCCTCTTTTTTCAACAAATCCCCGGCCAGACCCTGGTCGAACAGCCGATCCAGGTCCCGCTTGTATTTGTCGTAGCGAGTCGAGTGCTGCGGCAAGCCCTGTTCTTTCTTGTCTTTTCTTTTTCGTCGTCCACTTGAGCCGTCACGCTGACGGTCAATGTCTTTCCAGCTAGGCCTGTCGTAGCCCATTTTTTCACCTGCTTTTCTTCTTGTTTTTTCTTCTTGTTATTACGATCCCCCCGGATACCTCTATTTTATAGGCAGCATCGGGTCCGACGTCAACCCCTTTTCGCGCTTTACCCAGAGTGAAGTTGACAGCCGACAGGCCCACGGCTACCATGCTCCCGCCGGGCCAACCCGGCATCTCATATTATCAATATCCGCATTCCGTCCAAAACCCGGACGGAGAGGAGGCCAGGGATGAAACGCTTCGCACCAATTTTAGCAGTTCTATTGGCACTGACCTTGCTGCCGGCTGCGGTCGCCGCACAAAGCTGCCCGGATCAAACCGCCGTCGCCTGTGATACGACCTATCCGATTATCGGAGCCACCACGGGTGGCATCAGCGACTCCGACGCTGACTGCGGCTGGGGTGGCAGCGGACCTGACGCAGACTTTCTGTTCATTGCCCCTGCGGATGGAATGATCTTCATCGAAGCCGACTGCGACTTCGACTCGATACTCATGGTCCTCTCCGATTCGGACGGCGACTGTGACGAGGCGAGCTGCCTGGCCTTCGCCGACTCTGTATGGGGTTCCGGTGTGGAGTCCCTCGCCCTCGGCGTGACCGCGGGGACTACCTATTATTTCGTCATCGACGGCTACGCTTTAAGCGATCATGGCGACTATGCCTTTACGCTCACCTGTCTTGACTGCACGGATGATGACGGTGATGGCTTTTATGTTTACGACGAAACCGAATGCCCCGCGGGCGACGACTGCTGTGACGCCGGAGATGAGGCTATCGAGGGCTGTACCGTGGAGACGGCCGCCTCGATCAACCCGGGCGCTGATGAAATCTGCGACGACGGCCTGGATAACGACTGCGCCGACGGCGACGCGGTTTGCCCTTACTGCTATCCCGACACGCGCACTATCGCCTGCGACGAAAGCGTAGATGGCGACACCAGCGGCGCTGATGCCCTGGACCTGATCGATGCCTGGGATAACTGTGCAGCCGGCTCGATGTTCGGCTCCGCGGCCAGCCCGGAACTGACTTACGCCTTCACCGTCACCGATGCCACGCCGGTAACCATCACCCTGAACAGCTCCTTTGATTCTGTCCTGGCCCTCGTAGAAGACACGGGTGCCTGCGATGCGGCAACCGGCTGCCTGGCGGTGAGTGACAACGAGGTCATGGCCAACCCGGAGATTATCGAAACCTTCCTGCAACCGGGCAGCTACTACATCGTGGTCGATGGGTATGGCTCCACGAACGAGGGGACGTTTACCCTGGACGTGAGCTGCGGCGAAATCTGCACGGATGGCGACGGCGACGGCTTCGGCGCTTATGACGCCGACTACTGCCCCTCGGGCGACGATTGCGATGATGAAGACCCGACCATCAACCCCGGCGCCGAGGATGTCTGCGGTGACGAAATCGATCAGGATTGCTCGGGTACGGCCAACTCCTTGTGCGATACGGACTGCACGGATCTGACCTCCGATCCTTCCCACTGCGGCAACTGCAGCACCGACTGCAACGTAAACGCGGGCGGCGTGGAAAACGCCCTTTGCAACATGAGCCTTTGTGACTACGACACGTGCTCAACCGGCTTTTTGGACTGCGACGCCAATCGCTCAAACGGCTGCGAGCTGGCCGAAAGCCTGACCAACTGCGGTGCCTGCGACTACGACTGCGCCGACTATCTGGTCAACGTGGCCGACAGCATTTGCGCCCAGGGTACCTGCGACTATCTCAACTGCCAAGTGGGCTTCCTCGACTGCAACGACGCCCGAAACGACGGCTGTGAATTGCCCGAAGACAACAACAACTGTGGCGCCTGCGGCGCCTCTTGCAGGGACGCCGGTTTTGAAAATGTCTCCGGCGCGGCTTGCGAAACGGGTCAGTGCACCTGGGAATCCTGTCGGGGCAATTTCGGTGACTGCGACCAAAACGCGGCAAACGGCTGCGAAACCCCGCTGGATACCAACGACCAATGCGGCGCCTGCGGCAACATCTGTGCCCGCCTTGAATCCTGCATTGATGGCGAGGCCGGCTGGCATTGCTCCAGCACCTGCGCCGACGCGGACAACGACGGCCGGGCCGATGCAACATGCGGCGGCAGCGACTGCGATGATGGCAACGCGAACATCTACCCGGGCGCGGAAGAACTCTGCAACGGCATCGATGATGACTGCGATTCGAACATCGATGAGGGATTCGACGCTGACGGCGACGGCTTCAAGACCTGCGGAGATGCACCCGACTGCAACGACTCCGATCCAGCCATCCACCCCGGCGCCACCGAAATCTGCGGCAACGACGTGGATGAAAACTGCGACGGCGTCTTAGAAGAAACCTGTGGAGAATGCGTCGACGCGGACAAGGACGGAGCGGCAGACATCAACTGTGGTGGTACGGACTGTGACGACTCCGACCCCAACGTCGGCCCCGACTCCCTCGAAATCTGCGACAACGTGGACAACAACTGCGACGGGCAAGTGGACGAAAACGATGTCTGCTTCCAGGGTGGCCAGGGTTGTGATTGCTCCACCATGGATCCCACCCCGCTCACCGGCGGATTCATGCTGCTCATGTTGGGCTGGGCCGCCTTACGGCGTCGAGATGATTGATGATTAAAGTCTGACTCGACACACCTTCCTATCCACAAACCCCGTCCTCGAAAGAGGGCGGGGTTTTTATTTGAGCCCTGTTTCAAGCGGTTTGACAGAAATCCGGCTTCTCGCTAGGATGGCTGGACTCAAATTGGAGGGTGCCCCGTGAAGCCGATCAAGCTGATTCTATGTGTGTTTTTGGCCCTGACCCTGTTGCCGGCAGCAGCCTGGTCGCAAACCTGTGAACCGGCCACCCTGGTCGAATGCAACCAGACATACAACGGAGACAACTCCAGCGGATCCAATGACTTTGGCGATCCCGGGTACCCCAACGACTGCACGGGTGGACATGCCTATGGACCCGAGCAATTTTTCCGCCTGGAGCTTACGACCGATGCTTTGATCACGGTCATCTTGACACCCGATCCCTTCTTTGACGCCGCACTGGCTGTCTTGCCCAGCACGGGTACGGACTGCGACGACTCGGCCTGCATAGACGGCAGCGACAACTACACCGCCCCGGAAGTCGTCGAGTTTGCAGGCATTGGGGGCGAGTCCTACTACATCGCCGCGGACGCCTGGACTGACGGGATCAACTCTCCGAATTCTGGCCCCTTCACCTTAGAGATCCGCTGCGAGAATTGTGCTGACGAAGACGGCGACGGCGCCTATGCCACCGACGCCGAGTGTTTCTCCGGTACCGACTGCTGCGACTCCGGCAGCGAATCGGCCATCGGCTGTGACGCCACCAACGCCCCGGACATGTTCCCGGAAGCCGAAGAAATTTGTGGCGACGGCATCGATCAGAACTGCGATGGCCTGGATCCCGTCTGCCCTTACTGCGATCCGGACACAAACGTCCTCACCTGTGACTCCTCGGTTACCGGCCCGGCCGCCGTGGCCAGCACTCAATTGCTCAACGACTACGACTGCCTGCTTTACGCCGAGCCCGGCCCCGAAGTTGCTTACACCTTCACGGCCACCCACGACGGCGATGTGCGCATCCGCCTGACCTCCGATACGGCCGATCTGGCCTTGGCCGTCATCCCGGCCAGCGGCCACTGTGAGGGACCGGCTTGCATCGCCGGTGCCGACCGGGTCTTCGGCCCCGGCACCGAGAGCCTGCTGGTGACGCTTGAAACCGCTCAGGACTACTTCATCGTGGTCGACACCTGGGACATGGCCCTGGGTGACTACAGTCTGATCATCGACTGCGCCGGTTGCGCCGACGACGATGGGGACGGTCACGCCGATATTTTCTGCGGCGGCGACGACTGCGACGACGGCGACGGCGACAGGTTCCCCGGTCAAACCGAGACCTGCAACGAAATCGATGACGACTGCGATGGTCTCACCGATGAGGGCTTCGCCCTGGAAAGCGACCCCTCGTATTGCGGCGATTGCTACACGGCTTGCGGTGTTGACGAACTCTGCGACCTGGGCGCCTGCAATACCGAATGTACTGGCACCCGGGAAGACTGCGGTGGTGCCTGCGTGGACGTGACCGTGAGCGCTCAGCACTGTGGTGGCTGCGATCAGCCTTGCGTCGGTCCGCACGCCCTGTTTCTTTGCGTAGACAGCAGTTGCGTCGTCGATGTTTGCGATGCCGGATGGAAAAGCTGTGATGAGAACACCCTGGGCTGCGAGACCCACACGGATGAAGACGAGGCCAACTGCGGCAACTGTGGGGTGGTCTGCTCGGACTACGCCAACGGTGTGCCTGAATGCCGAGTCGGCCATTGCACCCTGGGTGCCTGCGACGAAGGATACGGCAATTGCGACAACGCCATCTCCAATGGCTGCGAAGCGGTTTTGGCTAGCAACAACGACCACTGCGGCATCTGTGGCAACGAATGCGACGCGGACCGCGTCTGTGTCCTTGGCGAGTGTTCGGACACCTGTCCGGATGGACAAGAAGTTTGCAACGGCTCCTGCATGGACGTGAGCGCGGATC
>JAGLDW010000771.1 GCA_023145395.1 Lentisphaeria bacterium
CTACTATTTCGTCATCGAAGGCTACGGTGTGACCGATCATGGCAACTATGCCTTTACGCTCACCTGTCTTGACTGCACGGATGATGACGGTGATGGCTTTTATGTTTACGACGAAACCGAATGCCCCGTGGGCGACGACTGCTGTGACGCCGGAGATGAGGCTATCGAGGGCTGTACCGTGGAGACGGCCGCCTCGATCAACCCGGGTGCCGAAGAAATCTGCGATGATGGCATCGACAACGACTGCGCCGATGGTGACACGGTGTGTCCGTACTGTGATCCGGGCGCGCGGACCATCGGCTGCGACGAGAGCGTTGACGGCGACACCACCGCTGGTGATGCCCTGGATGTCATCAATGACTGGAATAGCTGCACAGCCTCTTTCCCTGTTGCCCACAACCCTGAATTGGCCTACGCCTTAACCATAAACGAAGCCACGCCTGTGACCATCACACTGACCAGCACCTTTGATTCAATGCTGGCCCTCCTGGAAGACACCGACGGCTGTGATCCGACCGCCGGTTGCTTGGGTTTTCATGATGTCGTCGGTGCCCCCGAAATTATCGAAACCTTCCTGCAACCCGGATCCTACTATATCGTGGTCGATGGATACGGGTCGATCGACGTCAATGAGGGGACATTTACACTGGACGTGAGCTGCGACGAAATCTGCACGGATGTCGACGGCGACGATTTCAACGGGTATGACGTCGACTACTGCCCCTCGGGCGACGATTGCGATGATGACGACCCGACCATCAACCCCGGCGCCGAGGATGTCTGCGGTGACGAAATCGATCAGGATTGCTCGGGTACGGCCAACTCCTTGTGCGATACGGACTGCACGGATCTGACCTCCGATCCTTCCCACTGCGGCAACTGCAGCACCGACTGCAACGTAAATGCGAGCGGCGTGGAAAACGCCCTTTGCAACATGAGCCTCTGTGACTACGACACGTGCTCAACCGGCTTCTTGGACTGCGACGCCAATCGCTCCAACGGCTGCGAGCTGGCTGAAAGCCTGACCAACTGCGGTGCCTGTGAATACGACTGCGACGACTATCTGGTCAACGTGGCCGACAGCATTTGCGCCCTGGGTGCCTGCGACTATCTCAACTGCCAAGCGGGCTTCCTCGACTGCAACGACGCCCGCAACGACGGCTGCGAGTTGCCCGAGGACACCAGCAACTGTGGCGCCTGCGGCTTCTCTTGCGGAAACGCCGGTTTTGAAAATGTCTCCGGCATGGCTTGCGAAACGGGCCAGTGCACCTGGGATGCCTGTCAGGACAATTTTGGTGACTGCGACCAAGACGCGGCCAACGGCTGCGAAACCTCGCTGGGCACCAACGACCAATGCGGTGCCTGCGGCAATGTCTGTGCCCGCCTTGAATCCTGCATTGATGGCGAGGCCGGCTGGCATTGCTCCAGCACCTGCGCCGACGCGGATAACGACGGCCGGGCCGATGCG
Source organism: Lentisphaeria bacterium (assembly GCA_023145395.1). Classification (GTDB taxonomy): domain Bacteria; phylum Verrucomicrobiota; class Lentisphaeria; order Oligosphaerales; family Lenti-02; genus JAGLDW01. The sequence goes on from JAGLDW010000771.1 coordinate 1,469, forward strand.
GCCTGCGGCGGCAGCGACTGCGATGACGGCAACGCCAACGTCCACCCGGGTGCGGAAGAACTCTGCAACGGCATCGATGATGACTGCGATTCGAACATCGATGAGGGATTCGACGCCGACGGCGACGGCTTCAAGACCTGCGGAGATGCACCCGACTGCAACGACTCCGATCCGGCCATCCACCCCGACGCTGACGAAATTTGCGGCAACGACGTGGATGAAAACTGCGACGACCTCATCGAGGAAACCTGTGGAGAATGCGTCGACGCGGACAAGGACGGGGCGGAAGACATCAACTGCGGTGGCACGGACTGTAACGACTCCGACCCAAGTGTCGGCCCCGACGCCCTCGAAATCTGCGACAACGTGGACAACAACTGCGACGGGCAAGTGGACGAAAACGATGTCTGCTTCCAGGGCGGTGAGGGTTGCGATTGTTCCACCATGGATCCCACCCCGCTCACCGGCGGATTCATGCTGCTCATGTTGGGCTGGGCCGCCCTGCGACGTCGAGACGATTGATGAATAAAGCCTGACTCGACACACCTTCCGATCCAAAACCCCCGTCCTCGAAAGAGGGCGGGGGTTTTATTTGAGCCCTGTTTCTAGCGGTTTGACAGAAATCCGGCTTCTCGCTAGGATGGCTGGACTCAAATTGGAGGGTGCCCCGTGAAGTCGATCAAGTTGATTCTATGCGTGTTTTTGGCCTTGACCCTGTTGCCGGCAGCAGCCTGGTCGCAAACCTGTGAACCGGCCACCCTGGTCGAATGCAACCAGTTGTATCACGGAGACAACTCGAGCGGATCCAGCACCCATGGAACCTCTGGGTACCCTGGCGACTGCACGGGTTGGGAGGCGGAAGGACCTGAGCAGTTCTTCCGTCTGGATCTTCCCGCCGACATGCTGGTCTCGGTCATCATGACACCCGATCCCTCCTTCGACGCCTCCCTGGCCGTCTTGCCCAGCACGGGGACGGACTGCGACGCCACGGTTTGCATAGAGGGCAGTGACAGCGGCAACCCGGAGACCGTGACGTTTTCAGGCCTCGGGGGCGAGACCTACTACCTCTCGGCCGACGGATGGGGTGCCTCAAGCCACGGCCCCTTCACCCTGGAGATCCTCTGTAGCTGCGAAAACACCGCGGATGAGGACGGCGACGGCGTGTTCGCCAGCTCCGCGGAGTGCTCCTACGGAGACTGCTGTGACTCGGGCACCGAATCGGTCCTCGGCTGTGACGCCACCACCGCCCCGGATATCTACCCACGGGCTGATGAAATCTGTGCCGACGGCATCGATCAGAACTGCGACGGCGTGGATCCCGTCTGCCCCTACTGTGATCCGGACTCAAACGTCATCACCTGTGATTCCTCGGTTACCGGCCCGGCCGCCGTGGCCAGCACCCAATTGGTCAACTACTACGATTGCCTGCTCTACGCCGAACCAGGCCCTGAAGTCGCTTACACTTTCACGGCCACCCACGACGGCGATGTGCGCATCCGCTTGACCTCCGATTCAGCGGATCTGGCGCTGGCAGTCATTCCGGCCAGCGCCATGTGCGACGGAGCCGCCTGCATAGCCGGCGCTGACCGTGTCTTCGGTCCCGGCACCGAAAGCTTGTTGGTGACACTTGAGAACGCTCAGGATTACTTCATCGTGGTCGACACCTGGGACATGGCCCTGGGCAATTACAGTCTCATCATCGACTGCGCGGGATGTGCCGATGGCGATGAGGACGGTCACGCCGACATTTTCTGCGGCGGCGACGACTGCGACGACGACGACCCTGATAGATTCCCCGGCCAAACAGAGACCTGCAACGAAATCGATGACGACTGTGATGGTCTCACTGATGAGGGCTTCGCCCTGGAGAGCGACCCCTCGTATTGCGGCGATTGCTACACTGCTTGCGGTGTAGACGAACTCTGCGACCTGGGTGCCTGTAACACCGAATGTACCGACCCCCGGCAAGACTGTGGCGGTGCCTGTGTGGATGTGACCGTAAGCCCTCAACACTGTGGCGCTTGCGACCAGCTCTGCGAAGGTCCGCACGCCTTGTTCCTTTGCGTAGACAGCAACTGCGTTGTTGATGTTTGCGATGCCGGCTGGAAGAGCTGCGATGAGAACACCCTGGGCTGCGAGACCCACACGGATGAAGACGAAGGCAACTGCGGCAACTGCGGGGTGGTCTGCTCCGACTACGCCAACGGCGTGCCCGAATGCCGGGTCGGTCGCTGCACCCTGGGTGCCTGTGACGAAGGATACGGCAATTGCGACAACGCTCTCTCCAACGGCTGCGAAGCGGTTTTGGCGAGCGACAACAATCACTGCGGCATTTGTGACAACGAATGCGACGCGGACCGCGTCTGTGTCCTTGGCGAGTGTTCGGACACTTGTCCGGACGGACAAAGCGTATGCAGCGGTGCCTGCATTGACGTAACCTCCGATCCGCGTAACTGCGGCGGCTGCGGTCTAGTCTGCAACCTCGCCAACGTCTCCGAGCCCGGCTGCGTCGATAGAGAATGCGTGGTGCTTGAATGCGATTCGGGCTGGGGTGATTGTGACGACTACGTCGCGAATGGCTGCGAAGAAACCCTTGGCACCCCCGAGCACTGCCGCGACTGTGACCATGTCTGCGAATACAATTTCGCCCAGGGCATCTGCGACACCGAGGCCGGCACCTGTTCCATGGGTCCCTGCCTGCCGGGCCACACCGACTGCAACGAAAGCGACATCGACGGTTGCGAAATCAACACCGGTGCCGATGAAGAACACTGTGGTGACTGCGTGACGGAATGCGGTCGCCTTGAGTCCTGTCTCAACGGCATCTGCATCGTGACCTGCGACGACTTAGACGACGATGGTTTCGCCGACGCCACCTGCGGTGGCGATGACTGCGATGACGCCAATCGGGACATCCACCCGGGTGCCCAGGAGCTTTGCGACGGCTGGGACAACAATTGCGATGGCGCAACCGACGAGGGCTTCGACATCGACGCCGATGGTTTCTATGTCTGTGGCGAAATCATTGACTGTTGCGATTCAGGCGACGAAAACGCCATGGGTTGTAGTGAAGCCACGGCGGCCTCCATGTATCCCGGTGCCGTGGAGGAATGCGGTGATGGCGTGGATCAGGACTGCAACGGAGCCGATCTGGAATGCGACTGCCCGGACGCCGATCACGACGGTTTCGAGGATGCGACTTGCGGCGGCGACGACTGCGACGACAGCGATCCCACCGTTCATCCGGATGCCGTGGAAACTTGTAACGAGATCGACGACGATTGCGACGGCTTCACGGACGAGAATGCCTGTGACGAGGGTGGTGAGGGCTGCGGTTGCGCCACCAGCACCAACGGTGCTCCTCCTTTCTTCTTGCTGCTGCTCGGCCTGCTCTTGGGCCTGGGTCGCAAACGTCGCGCCTAAGGGTCTTCTCTGCCCACCCCCTCTTCTCCTGACATGTTTTCTCGCCTCTTTGAAGAGGCAAGGCACCACAAACGGGTCCACCTGTCAGGGGTCAACGATTCCGCCCGGGCCTTCGTGGCCGCTGGGCTTTGCCGCCAACTGAACAGCCCCTTGCTTTGGCTGCTTCCCGATGAACGCCGCGCCGAACAGGCGGCCAGGTCCTTGAGTCTCTTCTGGGACCGTCAGGACCAAGACCCCGGCGATCCCTTCGCTGGTGTTTGGGCTCCTTTCCCGCTACATCAGGCCTCGCCTTACGAAGATCTGTCTCCTGACCGCGAGGCCACCGCGGAACGCCTGGCCCTGCTGTTTCGCCTGGCCCAGGGTGCCCCGCCCAAGCTCATGATCTGCTCCGTGCAGGCCTTGATGCGTTTGGGTTTGTCTCGCCAAAGCCTTGAAAAAACAAGTCAGCTGATCCTGGTGGGTCAAGAGCTGGATCGCCACGCCTTCACGGAGAATCTGGTGAGGGCCGGCTACTTGAGTGTTCCCCTGGTGGAGGATCCAGGACACTTCGCCATCCGCGGCGGCATCTTGGATGTGTTTACGCCACAACTGGCCCAGCCTCTTCGGATCGAGTTGCTGGGAGACGAAGTCGAGTCGATTCGGGTTTTTGATCCGGCCAGCCAACGAACTGTGGCCAAAAGCGATTGCGCCTACCTGGGTCCTGTTCAGGAAATTCTGCAAGATCCAGAGAGTCGCACTCGCGCTCTGGCGGCCGTTGATGCCCTGGGTGCGTCCTTGGATCTGCCCAGCCACAAGATTCTGCGCCACCGGCGCCAAATCGACGAAGGCTTGCGATACTTCGGCATCGAGTCTCTCCTGCCTGCCTTTGAAGCAAATCCAAAGTGCCTGTTGGATTTTCTTCCCGGAGACACCCGAATCTTGATCGACGATCCGGGAGCAGTACGAGCCGGGGCGAGGACCTTCTACGCCAACGCACAAGCCGGCTATGAGCGGGCCCTGAAAGGCAACGAGTTGGTCTTTTCGCCCGAACGCTTGCTCTTGTCGCCAGCCGAAGTCGAAGATCGCTTGGGTGCCATGCAAAATCTCTCATTCGGACTCAACGAGAGTGCCCAGGAAAAATCAACACCTGAAGAATCAACACCTGCCTTTGAAATCAATCTGCCATCTGAGCCCGTCAGCGGCCTGCGTCAGGCCATCATGGCGGCCGGGCCCGAGGATGACGCCATCGAGCCCTTAACCGAGCGCCTGAAAGCTTGGCGTCGGGAAGGACTTCAGCCTTTTCTTTGCGCAGCCCGTCCGGGTCGTGCGCGCCAATTGGCGCAGATGATCCAAAGCCGGGGCCTGGCGGTACGTATCGAGCAAGAGCCTTTCGACTGGGATTGGCTTGAACAGCACACGCCCAATCTTTTCGCTCGCATTGTGCCCGGCGAGCTTGATCAAGGCTTTGTCGC
>JAGLDW010000772.1 GCA_023145395.1 Lentisphaeria bacterium
CAAATCGTGGTTAATGTCGTATTCACACCCGAAAAACTGGCCAGTTGCAGAGGGGTGGTGGTGGTGAACTCAGCCACGCTGAGCACGCTCTTCTCACCAACGGCCGCAGCACCAGCCACCGTGATGGCTGAGTAGCCGAGGATGAGCCTATCCTGCACTCCCAGATTGAACGCTGGCACCTCGAACTGCAGCAAGTTCTCGGACGTGCCGGTGAGCGTCGTGTCGATCGTGTCCCGGTGATTGGCTCCGTGGTCTCCCTTGACCCCGGTGACGCGGTCGCCTTCCTCCTCAGCGAAGGTGCGTTCTGGCGGGTAGGGCTTGGTGGCTTCGGCAAAGGGGAGCGAGTAGTTCTCCGCGCCTGTGTCAAGGTTGATTGTCCCCACCGCCTGGTCAGAATCTTCGCCGGAAAAATAGTCGACAACCGCTCTTATCCCCATGATCTCATGTCCCGCGCGGTTGGTAGTCGATACACTGTTTGCCACTCCCATGAATCCCATGGTGTATTCATACTCCACAGGATCCGTGTCGGGGATCGGTTCCCTGCTCTGCTTCCAGGTGTAAACAGCCGTTTCGTCGAAGTCGTCGTAGCCGTTCCCCCAGAGATTGAGGTTTCCCCGGCTTGCGGCCAGGGCTTCAGCTAGGGTAAGCTTCCCATCTGGACTCATTCCGGCGGCCGTAGTAGACACGTGGAACGTCATGCCATCCGCCAAATCGTCTGGAGGATTGGCTTCGATACGGGTGCTCCACGTCAGTGTCTCTTCCGTCTTGCCCGCGGGATTCCATATGGTGAGCGTCACCTCCTCGCCGTCGTCCAGCGCCAGGTCTGGCATGTTGAACTGTCGCTCTGCCTCGCCGGTACCGGCCATGCTGCGCCAGGAGTATTTCTGGTCCTCGATGTAGAGCTCACTCGTATGGAGCGCCCCGCTGGCGACCGTGACAACGGAGGCGGTCGTGACTTCAGTCGGTGTGACTGTCTGAAGCGAAGGAGGACCGTACACGTGGAACAGGAAGGTGTCCGTGTTCTTCAGTTGCTCGTCATGCATGTAGGTCAGAACGATCTCCGCATCCGGGCCGAAGGCGACCGCCGGACAGTTGAAGGAAACCTGCTCGTTCGACCATGTGGCGCCGACCGTAACGTCGACGCCCTTGATGTAGAGCTTGATATCCGTTACCGCATTGTCGATGAGATGGAGCCCGGCAAGGGTAATCCGCGTCGAATACCCGCTGTACGGACTGCTGGATGCGTTCGGGGACAGCCCGAATCCCTTGGTCGGAGAGAGCGACAGAAGGGTTGGCAGGGCAATGAGCTCGAAGTCCGTGTAGATCGCTTTCACGAATCCGCGCTGCGTGGCGACGGAAACTGTGCATTCGGCGGGTGGGGCGTCAATCGGCACGACAACAGTCAGTTCTTCGGCGCTCGCGGCCGTGATCGTCCCCTTGTACTTGTCGTTGAACAGAACGGTATTGTAGGTGGGTCTTGGATCGAAGCGTGTTCCCCTGATGGTGACCGTTGCCCCCGGAGCGGCCTCCATGGGCGTCACGGAGGTGATGGCCGGGGAAAAGGGATCGCCCACCATGACAAACGTTGATTCCATGGGGGAAGGCCCAGGAGACATCTCCAGGCCATACACGTTAATGAGATACCCCATCTCACCGGAGACACGTTCTCCAATACGCCCCAGAGTGGAAAGCGTGCTCAGAGCCTCGAGAATGGCGCCTGCACCCGTGAGCGCCTTGGCCGCCGTCTTGATTAATTTCTCCTGCGCCGAGGCAAGCCCAGCTTCCGCGGCCGTGCCGGCAACCCCGCGCCCTGCGGCCACGGTGACGTCCAGGATCACCTGCAACGCCTCGCGTTCTGTCATGCCCCCCAAGGCGTGGTCGCCAATCTTGTGAGCGGCCTCGTCGATGGCCGCCTGCGCACCCGCTTTGATCGCCTCCTGTTTGAACCCCGCCTCGTCCCCGGCCACTAGGGACCACGCATCAAGGAGAGCCAGAGTCGCATTGACGCCCAGAGCGGTGTGCGCCAGACGCGGTGCACCAGCAATGGCGTTGATGGCCACCACGTCGTCACCAGTGAGCTTCAGGTGGTCTTTCCATGCTCCGCTGTAGGCTCGGATAATGTAGAGGCTATCCTCGTCGGCATCTTCCAGAGGGAGCATGCCGTCCTCTCCCCCGAGGCCGACAAAGTCAAAGGCGGAGTCGAGCACGAAGTCCATCCCCTGTCCCAGGACATCGAGTTTTGCCGTCCACTGGTTGGCGGCGACCATGCAGGTCTTCTGATAGTTTCCTAGCTGGTCCATGTCCCTCTTCTTCAGATCGCTGAATCCCTCTCCCGGACCTCCACTCACTCCGTTTGGCAGGCTATCCGGATCGAGCCGGGTGATGCTCAACAACCAGTCCACCGGGCTATAGTCCCTCTCGAGAGACGGCACAATCGCCTGCTCCTCCGCATCGTACCCCAGCTTGAAGTAGTCAGGATCCATGCGCAAAATGCGAATCTTCGTTCCCGTGGGTGTGGTGATCGTCGTGCGTTGCGCAGCGACGCCCGCTGTGGTTCCTGCTGCTGACCGCGAGCGTCGGATTGCGCCTATGGTCCGTGTGTCGGGGAGCTGACTGAGGACCGAGGCCACCGCATCGGCCCAGGCGGCACGCACCTCGGCGTCGTCGAGTCCATCTGCTCCTTCCGGGTACCGCGTGGAAATCGTCTGCGCCAGTTGAGCCACAGCGGCATCGCTGGTGACGATGTTGACGATCATGGTGGCTCTGTCGCCGTTGTCGGTCATCAGGAAGGGATGCATGAATACTAGGGTTTCAGCTGTTGACTGCGCGTCCACGACAAGTGTGCCACGCGTTCCTTCGCCCGGAAGCTGGAGAGCGAGATAGCTTGCACCCGGTCCGATGGGTACGGCACCGACCAAGCCCACGCCATCATCGGGCAGATCCACTTGGAAGGAACCATCGCCGCCCACGGCAGAGGTGCCGTAGGGCGTCGCTACTTCGTATGCATCGGGTGCCGCTCTCCCGCCCAGCTCCAGACTGCCATTCCGCAAGTTTGTGACAGTGAAGTTTGTGCCGCTGACTGCCAGACCTCCCGGTGTGAGCACTCGCAGCAGGCCGGAAATGGCATCGTCGGGAACAGTGACGGTCAGAGACGTGGTGGTGGAGCTTGTGATGCTGGCCAGCGTGTGGTTGAAAGCGACCACGACACTTCCGCTCTGTACAGCAGAGTGTGGAAAATTCTCGCCGGAGATGACCACTTGCGTTCCTGGCCCGCCGTGGAGCGGGGAGAACGAGGTGATGCGCGGCGCGTCCCATTCGGTCTCGCCCGTGACTTCCTGCAAGGATATGCTTCCCACGGCGACCCTGAGAATCGTGCGAGCATCATTCACATCGACGACCCCATCGCCATCGGCAACCGGGTACACGTCCGCACGGCCGAGAGCATCCCCGGAAAGCAGTTCCACGTTGTCGATATGGCGGACGATTCGAAGTGCGTCGGCCAAGCCCACCAGACCATCGCCATCAATGTCACCCGAGACGGGTGCGGAAAAAGCCAGAGGAGAAAGACAAACACCAGCACACAAGAGGAAAACAGACGTGCAGAATCGCTGAGTGACCGCTCTGAACTGTTCAGCCATCGTGTCGGAATCCTTTTAGACTATCACGGGAGAAAAGACGTACGGACTGGATAGACCGCGCAAGGATCGTGTGCTCAAAACCATGCAAGAGTACTGCCATATTCGCAGGGATGCTATTCCCTTCAGGACGCTTGTCAGTTCCGTAGGTGTTTTGACCACGCCGACGCGCGTGCAGCGAAAGTCGTGTGGATGCTGTGCTACAGCCTTGACGTAAAAAGCGCGCACGGCTATCTTCGTCCTTGCTTCATGATTCCATGCGAAAGGCTTGCTCACGATGCTCTTCTGTTTGTTCCTTCGTCCCGTTCGTTGCGTTCTCTTCGTGACTCTCCTGTTGTGCGTATGCGCCACAGGCGGGGAGTTGATGGTCAGCAATCTGGAACTCCGGCCGGACCAGCCGCTTTTCTGGCCTCTCGACCGCTGGGGAGATTGGCTGCGGGGTGCGGATGATCTCACATTGGATCGTGCGCTGGTGGCGGATGACGCCACGGAGGGGCACGTGGTGCTGACCACGGCGCGCGTGGCGAAGGGGGCGCCGAACAAGGGCTGGTATTTCACGGGTCTGCGCGTGGATGGCGCGGAGTGGGAGGGCTTGCGTGAGGTCCGATTCCGGGCGAAGGCCACCCACTCCGGCACCTGCCTTCTTTGGTTGCTGCACTCGGACGACCCCTGGAAGGGAAAGCAACTTGTGGCCAGCCAGACGCTGGACGTGGGAACCGAGTGGCGAGACTACCGATTGCCTTTCGAGCGGATGAAGCGTGCGGCCGATGCCCCGGAGGGGGGAACTCCCACCCGCATTCGCGCTGTCGCCTGGGTGATCGAGGGAACGTCGAACGACCTTTGGCTGGACGATGTGCGGGTGGAGCTGCCCGACGAGCAGCTTGCGCGAGTCCAACAAGACCGCCGCGCCAAACGCCTGGACATTGTGGAACGCCAGATGCGGATTCTGCGTGGGCGCGCTGTTCCCATTGCCCTGGAGTCCGGTTTGCCCGATTTGCGGGCCCGCATTTCTCAGGACGAGTCCGAAGTGGCGCTGCGGGGTGCGGAGCGCGCCGTGCGCGCCGCCTACACATTGTGCGGACTCCGCAACCGAGTGCGTCACTACGACGACCAGATCCGAGGATTCTCCCGTGCTAATTTGCCCGTGGGCACACGGTTGCTGGGGAAGACCGTGGTTCTGCTGGAGAGAGTTCTGGCGGCGGCGCGTGCACTGGCGGTTTCGGACACCATGCCCCAGGCGATTGCCCGCGCCGGAGAGCTGCGGGCTGAGACAGATGCTCTCTGGGAAGAGCTTCAGCCCGTGTTCGAGGATGTGGTGTCGTTGTTGCGCCCGCGGCGCGTGAAGGATGCCTGGACGCGCCCCAGCGGTCGGCGGATTGTCCCCTTCGCCCCACACAGCATGCGCACCATGTTCCTGTCCGAACGCGGTTGGCGCGGCCCGCGCGAGGGCGACTACGAGCGTTTTGCCGAATGGGGGTTCAACGGCACGAGGCTTGAGGTGAAATACCATCTTCTCGAGCCTGAAAAGGGTGTGTTCGATCCAGAGTATCTCAC
>JAGLDW010000773.1 GCA_023145395.1 Lentisphaeria bacterium
CTGCACTGGCCCTATCCGGACTGGTTCTACGAGGGACCGGAGGCGCATCGAAACCCCCATCGCGAGGAACAGAATCCCTATCAGAATCCCGAAGCTCTGGTCGAGACTCACCGCCGATTGGCCCGCGAACTGGCCCGTCATCCGAACATTATCGCCTGGGAGGCGCCCACGAACGAACCCGCCATCAGCAGTGTCGAGAGGTGGAAGCGCGAGGGGAATGATCCGACCATCGCGGACATCCCGTTGCTCATGCGGGAATGGAACCAGTGGTTGCGGAAGACCTATGGCACGCGTGAAGCGCTCGACGCGGCTTGGAGAGCCACCGATCAACAGCCTGACGCGAACGGACTGCATGAGAAGGAGATGTGGAATGGGGATGGCATTCTGCCCCCGGGCCACTTCGGCGTGCCCGCTGCGCAATGCATGAGAGTGTATGACTACATGAGCTGGGCCATCGAATACCACACGATGCTTACCGGGCAGATTGCCGAGGCGGTTCGCGAGGGGATTCCCGATTTGGTTGTTCAGCAGCAGCCGCTGGCGGGCGGCGCGCGCTGGGAGCGGGACCCTGTCCCCGTCTCCTTCGGCGTCTGGCAGCAATCCCACGCCGACGGTGTGCAGGTGGGGGGGCACTACGGCGTTGGCCATAGCTGCGCCTATCTCTCTCCTCTCGACATGCCTAGCATGAACTCCGAGGAAGAGGCCACTGGGCGACAGGGCATCTACGCGCGACATCGAGCCCACAATCAAGGTGCCTGCCCCTTCGTCTACTTCCCAATCAAGCATGGCTTCTGCGATTGGCGTGGAAACCTGCGTGAGTCCGCTTCCTGGCTGACGAGCGTGGCCGACTTCTGGGATTCCGCGCACTGCGTTCGCGAGGCACGGGTCTTGGTTGTGGTGAACTCGCGTACCGAAGCAATCGGCGGCGCGCCCTCGGGGGCGGGTGTGCAACGTCTGCTCGAACGGATGGACGTGGAGTACGACATGGCCGCCAGCCAGTACGTGGCTGCTCATCCCGAGATGGTGGGGCGGTACCTGTGCGCGACCATGACGCTCTCCTATGGGGATTTCGAGTGCCTGCGGGTTCTGGGCGAGGCGGATATTCCAGTCTTTCTTTTCGGTTCGCTTGGACCGGATGTGCGCGGACGTCGGGGCGCGGGGGATCTCGCGGATCAATGTGCGGCTGCGGGGGTGCTCGTCAAACGACGTCCGGACAACTGGGGCGAGACGGGAACGCCTGGGAATCGCGTGTCTCTAACGCAGCTCTACGGCCCGGGCTCTCTAGGAGTCTCGTTCGATGTGCCTGTGCACGGAGGAATGACGCATTTGGCTGAATCGGATCTGGCGGATCGTGCAGTCGTGCTTGCCACGCACGATGTCGATCAGTCTCCCGCTCTGGTCGTGCAGGACAAGTTGCTGTGGTGGCTGGGCGGTGACACGCTCCAGGCCGGTCCGGAGCAGTCCGAACGCTTGCTGGCTGATTTCTTGGTCCGTGGCGGCGTCGCCCGTGTGTGGCCTCCAACCCCACAGTCGATCCACTTGCAGACGTATTGGTATGTTACGGGGCAGGCGGTGGTGTACAGCGAGGCATCCGAGACGCTCGAAGCCAAGTTGAAGACGCGGATGATTCTTCTCGACATGGAGGGGAACCCAGTGTCCCAGCGTGTCGGGAGGGATGGCAGTTCGACCGTGCCTGTGCCAGTCCCCTGGGCTAGCAACGCGCGCTTTTTCAAGCTGCTACCTGTCCAGGTTGTGCCCAAAGGCGAGTATGAGGATATCCGCGCTGTCCACGCCGTGCAGTTGGTTGGCGAGAACAAGTTTTCCATGGAGCTAGCAGGGGAGGGGTGCCGAATCGAGATTCTAGCGCCCGGAAACGCAGGCGCCAAAGCGATCGTTCTTCTTGATGGCAAGTCGCACCCCTCGCGCTTCGTGCGCTTTCGCAAGCACGTCATGAACATTCCCGCAGGCAGTCATTCGCTCACCATCCGCGTGCCGGCCGGTCCCGGCAAGCCCAGACGTCCGTAGGGGATGACTGTGATGGGGTCCTCTTCTCTCGAAGCCTCCTGCCTGTGGGTGGACATGTGGCATCCCATTCGGTAGAGTAGGAGGCGTGGGTGGATGTAGCAACTGTCTGGCGCGTTTCGAGGCAAGCACAGGAGTGACAGCATGAATCCCGTGGTGGTCTGCCCGGAAACGAATGATCTTTTCAGGACGCTCAAGGAACGGGGGCTGGAACTGGTCCGCTGCGATTCCTATGCAGAGGCGCGCGGCAAGACGTCGGACGGCGATGCTGTGCTGCTGCTTGCGGACGGCTATCCGGAAAAATCGACGGCCTTCCCGGCGGACGCGGTGGCGGATGCCCTGTGCGGCGAGCGCAGGCTGTTTGTCGAGTACCCACAATCGGTGCCGGCTTTCGGACTGATGTGTCCGCAGCAGGCCAGTTGGGAGCGTTGCGTGGTTGCTTCGGACGTGTTTGGCGAGGCCGCTTCGCAGGGCAGGATCCTGAAGTTTCACGCCTGTAGTCATGTGAGCGCCAAGGCGGCGAAGACGCATTTGGCGCTGGCGAGGGTGGCGGGGTTTGACACGGCGGTCTACGGCCTGCCCAAGGATGCGCATGCTCTGCTGTTCGAGCACGAGCTTTGTCCCGATCTGCTCGTGGCCACGACGAAACTGAGCCAGTTTGTGGCGGGGCGGCACGGTCCGCAGAAAGCCTGGTCGGCGATCTGGATATGGATCCTCAAGTGGCTCTCCCCGGATCTCGATGTTCCGGAACTGGTTTGGGACGCGAGCGTGCGTCCGACTCTTCAGCGCGACGCCGAGGTGGGAGATGCTGCGGAGAGATCCGCCTTGATACGCGGTGCCGAATGGTTTGGGAAAGCGCGTCTCTTCGTGCATGCGGGCTGGGGTGACGGGACGCCGCGTGCGGCAAATGGCATGCCAGACGGTGTTGGCAGCGGTCCGGGAGGAGACCGTAAGAAGGTCGGGGATGGATCCCTTGGGATGATCGAGGGGGCGAGCAGCGAGATCAAACACGACGGTTTGCAGGCTTGGCGCTACGGCCTGCGTTTCGACTGCATGGGCGAGGCGAGCATGGCGCTGGCATTGGCGGCCAAGCTTGTGGACAAGCCGGAGTGGGGAAAGATCGCCGCCAATCTGAACAGCTTCCTCTACGAGACCTCGCATTTCGCCGATGGCGCGCGAGCCGACCGCGCGAGTCAGTCCTACGGACTCGTCTGCTGGACGGGAAACGACGCGGCGCACGGCGTGTACTACGGCGACGACAACGCCCGGGCGCTGCTTGGAAGCTTGGCGGCGGCCGCCACGCTTGGCGAAGATCGCTGGAACACGCGGCTGACCGCATGCCTGCTGGGCAATCTGCGGACGACGGGCCCCCAGGGATTTCGGGGGAACCGGCTTGAGGACGACACGCTGCAGGAGAAGGGCTGGCGGCATTACTGGGAAACGGACAGGACCAACTTCGCGCCCCATTACGAGAGCTGGCTATGGGCCTGTTTTCTCGTCGCCTACGAGATCACCGGATTCGAGCCCTTTCTCGAACGTGCGGAGAAGGGCATTCGCATGACGATGGAGGCCTATCCGGACAAGTGGCGCTGGACCAACGGGATGCAGCAGGAGCGTGCGCGCATGCTGCTGCCGCTCGCCTGGCTCGTGCGGGTCCGGGACACGGACGAGCATCGTGGATGGCTGCGGAAGATGGGCACGGAGTTGCTTGGATTCCAGGATGCGTGCGGCGCAATCCGGGAAGAGGTCGGGAAGACCGGAACCGGTTCTTACGGACCGCCAAAGGACAATGCGTCCTACGGGGTGTCCGAGGCGCCGCTTCTACAACAGAACGGCGACCCCGTCTGCGATCTTCTCTACACGACCAATTTCGCCTTGGTCGGCCTGCACGAAGCGGCGGCGGCCACGGGCGACGAGCTATTCAAGGAAGGGGAGAGTCGGCTTGCGCAGTTCCTCTGTCGCATCCAGGTGCTCTCTCAGGATCATCCGGAGTTGGACGGCGCCTGGTTTCGGGCCTTTGACTACAAGAAATGGGACTACTGGGGCAGCAACGCGGATCTTGGCTGGGGCGTGTGGAGCATCGAGTCGGGCTGGACCCAGGCCTGGATCACCAGCGTGCTGGCCATGCGGCAGAAAAACACCAATCTCTGGGACACAGTGCGGTCGGTCGATCTGAAACCCGGATTCTCCGAGCTTGCGGACTTCATGTTCTCGCAGGAGCTGTAGAAGCCTCAAGTTCCCGAGCCCTACGGGGCGAGGCGGCGCAC
>JAGLDW010000774.1 GCA_023145395.1 Lentisphaeria bacterium
CCGCTTCGTTGCTCGTCGGTTACAGACCAACAGGTCTTCGCCCTCCTCGTGCCCTGCGTCTGACCATCCGACGCTCTCGCAAAGGAATCTGTCGATGAGAAGAATGCTATCCGGAATGCTCGTACTGTTCGCGTTGGCTGTCCACGCGGCAGACGTTGCCCCTTTGGTCCTGCTCGATGAAGCGGAAAGCATTTCCGCCTGGAAGGGGCTGGTGGCGGTGCCAGAGCCCAAGGCGCACGGGGATGTTGCAGCGCGTTGGGAGGGAGCCGGAACGGGGGGAGTGGCGCAGCTCAGGCCCGCACCGGCCGATTGGTCCAAGCACAACTGCCTGGTGATGGAGCTGCATGCCGACACGGCTGACGAGCGTCACTTCATCGTCGCTGCCACAAGTCCCACTGAGGCCAGTGGAGTCGGCTCGTATTTCATCCATCGGCTCACTGTCAACTGGCGCGGTTGGCGTACGGTGCGGATTCCGCTGGCCCTGTTCGGCGAGGCCCGGTCGCCCAAAGGCTGGCATGCAGTCGAGTCTCTCACCCTCCATTCACGTGGCTGGAACGTCGAGCCGACATCCGGCACGGTCATCCATCTCGACAACATTCGACTCGAGTATTCCGTCAAACTCGCACGCAGAAAAACGCCAAAGAGGGTGAAACATCCGCACCCGGATCTCGCGCCATGGGTCGGGAAACTCGCCTTCCCGACATTCCCGTGGGAGGAGATCTTTGCCTTGGGGGAGCAGGACAAGCAAGCGGGCGAGATTATCAAGGGCATCCTTGCGGGGAGCAAAAAGCAGCTCGAGCGCCCTATCGACAAACGCGTTTTCAAGCTGGAGGACATCCCCGAGAACCATCGCGATGGTCGATACAAATACGCGGGGGACAATGGCGAAGTGTTTGCCTTGGCCATGCATGATTGCCGCAATGGCGCTCTGCTCAACTCGAAGCTCGTGCCCATGGCGGTCGCAGCGCGCAAGACCAACGAGCAGCAGTACTTGGACTGGGTGATTATGCAGTTGCGCGAGGTCGCCACGTGGAGCCCGTTGCAGCGTCCCGGGTGGACCCAGTATCGCAAGGAAGCCACGCTCCGAAAAGGAGGCGACGGCAACTGGCTGGCCACTGGCTACTCCATGCGCGCCATCGTCCACACGCTGCTCTTGGTCGATGACCGCCTGCAGGCTGACCTGTTGGCGGATTTGCGGGTGTTGCTGCAGAAGGAGATCGACAGCATTCAGGACGACTGGGAGAGCAAGCGTCCCTGGTTTGTCAGTTCCGACTACCCGGCCACCAATCAATGGGTTCTGCCGAATGCTGCCATGGCCTACGCATGTCTCTATCTTGGCGACGAGCGCAACCGGGGCGCCTACGACATGGCCGTGCACAATCTGGCACGAACCTGCCTGGCGCAGGGAAGTGACGGCAGTTGGTCGGAAGGCTTGTCCTACGGTTTGATGAGTGCCGAGTACCTGTTCTGGGCAGCCTGGGCTATGGCTCGCAATGGCGACGAACGTTTGCTGCAGTACGGTTTCGCTCGCAACTTCAGCGACTGGGTGATCCATATGACCATGCCGGGCGGATACTGTGTGAACGCCTTCGACTGTGGCCGAAGCACGATGGGGGACCGGCCGCACAATTCCTTCCTGCTCAGTGCCTTGCTCGTCGATCAGCCAGCCGTGTTCTGGGCTGGCGAGAATCTCTTTCCGCGCTTGCCTGCCGCGCTATCGGCTCTGCTGTTCCGGCATCACAGCGCAACGCGAGAGGGAGCGTCAGCCGAGCCCGAGCCGTACGGGGTGTACTCCCACCAGCAGGTGTTGACCTGGCGGTCGAGCTGGGACCGAAAGCATTCCATCGGTCTCTGGATTCGCGGCGGCAGCAAGCGGGATTCGCATTGCCATCGCGACAACGGGCACATCTCGATCTACAACGGCCGCGAACCGATTCTGATCGAGAGCGGCACGCCCAGCTACTCGGATCGTGACTTGCCCGTGAAGTACACGCCGGCGGCGGGTCACAACACATTGCAGACCGGCGAGGTGAAGCCGTCGGGGAGGGGGTGTCACACGCCCTTCACTGTGCACCAGCTCGACGAATCGGGTGGGCATGTCACCGTGGACGGAACGAACGCCTTCACAGCGGCCGAAGAATGGCTGCGCGACATCCGCTGGACGCGCAAGGGAGCGGTCACCATCTCCGACCGCGTGGTTCTCAACGATCCGGCACCCCCCGAAACAGAAATCCTGCGCTTCCACACTGGCAGTTCCATTCCCCTCGAGATTTCGGGTGGTGGCGCAGCATGGACAGTGACGTGGAGCACGGTGACCATGAACTTGGCTGCGGACTCCGCATTTCAGCTCGACCAAGTGCCGTGGCCCGACCGTTCCGGACCCAAAGGACATCAATGTCTGCGGATCATGGCAGTCGCTCCGACACGCGAACTGAATCTGACGACTAAGATTGTATTTATTCCCTCAAAACCCAAAGGGCACAATGTCATCCCCTACGAGCAGTACCGGCAGCAGCACCAAAGTGCGTCGGCCGGTTCGGATTTTCACCTGATCCAGGCGGAGGACATGATTGGGAACGACCCCCGCTTCACCGTTTCCACGAAGAAGGTGGGCGCCAAGAGCAGCATCTACAACTGGAACGATCCCAGGCAGACTCTGACCGCGAAGGTCGAGATCAAAGCATCAGGATGGTACCGCATCATGCTCAAGTGCTGCACCGGGGTAAATCATGGAATCCCGGTGCGCAGCATCGCGCTTGATGGCAAGCTTCCGTTTCGCGAGGCGGCGGCGCTGGTTTTCGAGAGCACGGGAGGCTGGAGCAGCGAGACCGATGACTGGCAGATGCACTGCCTCGGAGACACGGCTGTCGCGGATGGATATGCCCTTTTCCTTCCAGCGGGAACACGGACCGTGGAATTGGTGAACGAGGAAGGGGGGGGGCTCAACGTCGACTACATCGTCATCTTCCCGCCGCCACACCCTTCGCTTTGG
>JAGLDW010000775.1 GCA_023145395.1 Lentisphaeria bacterium
TGGACATTCGTGAGACGCAATGTGAGTTCCGGCACGCAGACGGGAAGATCCAGCGAAATGATGTTGCTCTCGACGCTGACCGTGGCCATTTTCCGGGCACAGGCGTAGCGGGTGATTTCACCGCATTTTCGCCACTGGGTGCGCTCGCTGTTTGGATCGCGTTCCCGCAGACGTCGCACGACGGTCTTGAAGGCGTTGAATCCCCGCCGATCCTCGTTGTGCAGTCCGTAGAAGCCCTGCCAATGGCTGATGAGCACGGCTGGATCTCCGGCATCGATGATCGCGGGCAGCCGTCCTCCCTCCAGATCAGCGGTGATGTAGCGATCTGGATTGACCTCCCCATAGCCTGTCCACGATCCGGTCCAGTCTCCGATTCCCGCAATGATCTCGCCCATGGCTGTGCCGTTGTCGTGGTCCGGGTACCAGACCGGTGTTTCAATTGGGCCGTCGCTGGTGACGCGTTTGAAGAAGTAGGGGGTGGGATCACCAGTGACCCGCCGCAGTGCCTCCTGAGCGCATTTGGCGTAGAACTCCAGCGGTTGTCCGAACCCGCCGGGTGATGTGACGCCTGCGGGGGTCAGTCCGACATTGTCCAGAATCCGGCAGGCCATGGCGATGTAGTCGATGACCAATTCCTCTTGGTCCGTGGGGAGATTGTCCCAGTCGTACTGCTCCCAGATTCCGGACGCCAGGGGCTGGCATGTTTCAAGATCGACGACATAGGTGTGGGTCATCATCTCTGGTGTGATGTCAAAGGAAGGCATGATGACCTCTCGGCACATCCGTAGCCAGCTCTCTTGCTGTGCCTTGCTGAACAACGGCAGCCCCTCGTCGATGCGGCCGAGGGCGGCGGGACACGGAACGACGCTATATTTCCCTTTGACTCCATTCTCCAGGCACCATTCGGCGAACTCGCGGACAAAAGATTCCGGGTGCACAATCGGAACATCCTCCCAGCGTCGATTCTCGCCGTCCACGAGACTGCGATCACGCATGAAGAAGTAGTTGAGGTTGACCAGCATCGTGGAGTCATCAAAGATGATCGACAAGGGCACTCGATCCAACGCATGACGGCTGATCTCAACTTGCATGAATCCCTCCTGATATCGACCTGTGACGTGTGCGTTCTTGCTGGTCCGCCGTGATCTGCAGAGTTCGCGTAGTCTCCAGACCGGGCTGTGTCTTGTGCCCACGTGTCGGCTCTGGAGCCAACCTACAGTGATTTCCGGAGTGGCTCGGGAGCTCCGGGACCGAGGGCGTTTTCGCTCACTCGCGGTCCGGGACGTCCCGCACCACTATGGTTTTGCGGGGTTCGCAGTGCTTCTCGTCAGTTGTTCAGACTGTGGATCGGCGCGGGGATATGTCCGCCGAAATCGATGAACCGCTTGCTCTTGCCCATATTGCGAACGGGCATGATCACGCTTCCGCCGAAGAGTCCGCCGAATTCCACCTTTTCGCCTGCCTTCTTGCCGGGGACGGGGATGAAGCGCACGGCGGTCGTCTTCTTGTTGATCATGCCGATGGCCATCTCGTCCGCGATCATGGCGGACAGCGTTTCGACGGGGACATCGCCGGGAATCGCCACCATGTCCAGGCCGACGGAGCAGACGCAGGTCATGGCCTCCAGTTTCTCGATGGTCAGTTCCCCTCGTTCCGCCGCCGCGCTGAGCACGGCATCCTCGCAGACGGGAATGAAGGCGCCGCTGAGCCCTCCGACTCGCTGGCTGGCGAAGGCGCCGCCCTTCTTGACCGCGTCGTTCAGCAGGGCGACACAAGCGGTGGAGCCCGGCGCGCCGATCGCATCCAGTCCGAGAATCTGAAGAATCTCTCCGATGCTGTCTCCCACCTTCGGGGTCGGGGCGAGGGACAGGTCGACCACTCCGAACGGGGTGTTCATGCGACGTGCCACCTCGCGGCCGATCATCTCTCCACACCTTGTCACGCGGCAGCTGGTCTGCTTGATCTCCTCCGCCAAATCGTGCAGTCCAAGATGTTCGGCACCCTCGTCCTGGATACGTCGTTCGAGGGCGCGGGCGACCACGCCGGGGCCGCTGACGCCGACGTTGATCACCGTCTCGGGCTCGCCGTGCCCGTGATACGCGCCGGCCATGAAGGGATTGTCCTCGGGCTGGTTCGCGAAGATCACGAGTTTCGCGCAGGCGAAGCCATCCTGCTCGGCACTGCCTTCCGCCATCTCCTTGATGAGTTGTCCGAGTCTAGCAATGATCGTCATGTTGATGCCCGCACGGCTTGTGGCGACATTTACACTGGCGCAGACTTTGGACGTTTCGAGAAGTGCCTGCGGCATCGCCTCGAGCAGCGTGAGGTCCGCCTTGCTGGCGCCCTTCTGCATCTGGGCGCTGTATCCCCCGACAAAATCGACGTTGACGCTTCGGGCTGCTTTGTCGAGCGCCTTGGCCACTGCGACGAACCCCGCCTCGTCATGCCCAGCGGCGATATCCGCCACGGGGCTGATGGCGAGACGCTTGTTGACGATGGGCAGGCCGTACTCCTGACTCACCTCGGTGCAGATCTCCACCAGGCTGCCGGCGCATTTCTCGATCTTCGTCAGTATGCGCCTGCACATGGTATCGACATCAGGGTGTCGGCAATCGAGCAGGTTGATGCCCATGGTGACTGTGCGCACATCCAAATTCTCGTTCTGGATCATGCTGACTGTTTTGAGGATCTGCTCGGAGCGGATCATGGTTCTTGTCCCAGTGTTGGCGATTGCCCGGTAGGAGTCGGTTTTCGGAAAGAAAACCGCCCGGAGGGTCGGAGAGACCAGCCGGGCGGTGTATGAGGATTACGAACTCGTTCGTGCTGGGAGGGAACTAGTCCTCCTCTTCGTGTTCCTTGGCCGCCTCTGCCATGATCTCCTTCGATAGCTGGCTCGGCACCATCTCGTAGCGGTCGAACTGCATTTCGAAGGATCCCCGCCCATGCGTCAGAGAGCGAAGCTGGGTGGAATAGCTGAAAGTCTCGGCCATCGGGACGTCCGCGTTGACCACCTGCATGCCCTCTTCCATGTTCATTCCGAGGATGCGGCCGCGACGGGAGTTCAAGTCGCCGCTGATATCCCCCACGTATTCTTCCGGGAAGGTGATCTTGAGTTTCATGATGGGTTCGAGGAGACAGGGCTTGGCTTGGGTCATGGCATCGCGGAAGGCGCCGCGCGCAGCGATTTTGAACGCCATTTCGGAAGAATCCACCGGGTGATGCTTTCCGTCGAAGACCACAGCGCGAACGTTGATGACTTTGCAGTTGGCCAAGGGACCGCTCACCATGGTTTCCACCACGCCCTTCTCGACGGCGGGGATGAAGTTCTTGGGGATGTTCCCGCCGACGACTTCCTTGGCGAACTCGAAGTCCTGGTCGGGCAGGGGTTCCAGGCGCAGATGCACTTCTGCGAACTGGCCATGTCCGCCCGTCTGCTTCTTGTGGCGATAGACGGCAGCCCCCGTTCCCATGATGGTTTCCCGGTAGGGGATCTTGGGCGTTTCGAGCCGCACTTCCACCTTGAACTCGTCTTTGAGGCGCCCGATCATGATATTGATGTGCTGGTCGCCCATGCCGTTGATCACCGTTTGATGGGTCTCGGCATTGCGATCGACTGTGAAAGTGGCGTCTTCCGTGCAGAAACGATGTAGCCCACTGCCAATCTTGTCCTCATCTCCCTTGCCAACAGAGAAGATTGCGTACGACATGGTCGGCACAGGGAATTGAAGGGGAGCAAATTGGATGGTGCCCCGCTTTTTCGCCAGGACATCACCCACTTTGGTGTTCTTCAATTTTGCGATGGCGACGATCTCTCCCGGGCCGGCGGAATCGACTGTATCCTGATCCTTGCCGTTGACCTGGAGAAGCGCTCCGACGCGCTCCTTGTCTCCCTGGGTCACATTCTGCAGTTCGCTGTCCGCATCGAAGGTGCCGGAGTAGACGCGCAGCAGGGTGAGCTGGCCAATGAACGGATCGTTGATCGATTTGAACACGTAGGCCACGGCGTCGGCGCTCGTCCGGTCCAACTCGCCCTCCACCAGCGCCACGGGCGCGCCCGCCAAAGGAGACGGACACACGGCGGTGATGCCATCCATGAGTTCCTCGATACCAATGTCCTTTGCCGCACTACCGGCAAACACGGGGACATATCCGCCATTCGCGACGGCGGCGTGAAGCCCCTTGGTGATCTCTTCGGGGGTGAGTTCCCCCTCGTCGAGATACTTCTCCATCAGATCGTCATCGGATTCGGCGACCGTGTCCATGAGCGCTTCCCGGAGGTCGGCTGCGTCACCCTCTTCACTGTCAAGTATGCATGCCACCCCGGAGAAGTCGGTCTTCGCTCCCAGGGGGATGGTGTAGGGCAGGCAGACCGTTGCGCCGTAGTTCTGCTGGATCTGCGCGAGGACGCCATCATAATCGGCTTGGTCGCGGTCGCAGCCATTGATGAAGAATGCACGGGGGACACCACGGTCCCGAGCGACTCTCCAAGCCTGTCGGGAGCCGGGGCCGATGCCTGCCACGGCGTCCACCACGATGATGACCATATCGGTCACGCCCATGGCGGCGATGGCGTCGCCGCAGAAGTCTGGGTAGCCTGGAGTGTCGACGAAGAAGAAGTGTCCGTCCTTCCAGGGGCAGTGCATGGCGGCACTGAAGATGCTGCTTTTCTTCTGCTTCTCCTCATCCCGGAAGTCCGAGACGCTGGTGCCTTCATCCACGCTGCCGAGCCGGGGGGCGTCGCCACCTTTGAATAACATCAAGTCGGCAAGACTGGTCTTTCCCGCTCCAGCATGACCCGCCAGGACAAAGTTCCGCACATTTTCAGCAGCACAGTTTTTCACTCGTTCGTCTCCGTGTCGTTCAGGTACTCCGCCGTTCGTAGTATGAAAAGGCTGAACCAATTACACTACCATTGCGGGGCGTGAAAGTAAATATGCAGCCCGAACGTTTTTTGAGTTGGCGGGGAGCGTTTCCCCTCCTCGCACTCGTTTCAGCGTGTTTCTGGACAGGCGGTGTGTCAGCGGGTCTGAAATACGGAGTCGACAAGCTCCTGAGCTGCTTGCTGGAGCACGTTGAGATGGTCCGCGCCGAGGAAGCTTTCCGCGTAGATCTTGTAGATCTCCTCGGTGCCGGACGGGCGTGCGGCGAACCAGCCGTTTTTCGTGACCACCTTGAGTCCCCCGACATCTGCGCCGTTGCCAGGCGCACGAGTGAGTTTTTCAAGAATGGGCTCTCCGGCTAGCGTGTCGGCCTTGACCTGGTCGGGAGAGAGACTCTTGAGGATGTTTTTCTGCTCCGTGGTCGCCGGCACATCACGGCGTTGGTAGACGGGCTCTCCAAAGCGGCTGGTCAACTTTGCGTAGTGGGCGTGCGGATCCTTCCCGGTGACAGCGGTGATCTCGGCCGCGAGGAGCGCGAGAACGATGCCGTCCTTGTCCGTGGTCCAGACCGTTCCGTCGTGGCGCAGGAAGGAGGCGCCCGCGCTCTCCTCCCCGCCGAATCCAAGTGTGCCGGAGAGGAGTCCGTCGACAAACCATTTGAAACCGACAGGCACTTCGATCAGCGGTCGTCCGATGCTCTCCGCCACGCGGTCGATCATGGAGCTGCTCACTAGGGTCTTCCCGATGCCCACCTGCGCGTTCCACCCGGGGCGATGCGTGAACAGGTATTGGATGGCGACGGCTAGGTAGTGGTTGGGGTTCATCAACCCGCCGACGGGGGTGACGATGCCGTGCCGGTCGAAGTCCGGATCGTTGCCGAACGCGATGTCGAAGTGGTCCTTCAACTGGATTAGCCCCGCCATGGCGAAGGCGGAGGAGCAGTCCATGCGGACCTTCCCGTCGTGATCAACGTGCATGAAGCGGAAGGTTGGATCGTGGGTCGCGTTGATGGGTGTGATGTCGAGACCATGCCGTTGCGCGATGGCGTCCCAGAACGCGAGTCCGGCGCCGCCGAGGGCATCTGCTCCGAGGCGGAGTTTGGCATCCCGGATGGCCTCGATGTCGATCACCTGCGGCAAGTCGTCGACATAGGGCGTGATATAATCGTGCTCGGCGACGCATTCGCTCTCCAGCGCCTGCTCGTACGGCACAGTCTTGACTCCGCGATTGTCTTCGGTCAGAAGTTCGTTCGCTCGTTGTGCCACTATTTCCGTAAGATCCTTGTCGGCGGGACCTCCGGTGGGAGGATTGTACTTGAACCCTCCGTCGCCTGGAGGGTTGTGGGACGGCGTGACGATGATGCCATCGGCTTTGCTGCCATGAGTCCGGTTGTGCGCCAGAATTGCATGGCTGATGACGGGCGTGGGTGTGAATTGATCCCCCGCCGCTCTTCGCACGTCGACCCCGTTGGCCGCCAGCACCTGAAGTGCGGTCTTGTGTGCGGGCAGGCTGAGCGCGTGCGTGTCCATGCCGATGAAGAGAGGACCGGTGACACCATGCGCAGCACGTGTCTCGCAGATGGCCTGGGTCATGGCGAGAATGTGATTTTCGTTGAAACTGCCGACCGACGCGCAGCCGCGGTGTCCGCTGGTTCCGAACACCACAGTCTGCGCGCCGTTCGTGGGATCCGGGCGGATTGCGTAGTAGTCGCCGACAAGGGATGCCGGATCGATAAGAAGTTCCGGCGGGACGGGCTTGCCGGCCAGGGGCGAGATGTGGGGCATGTGCTTGTCTCTCCAAAATGGGTGCGGGCGCGGATTCTAGAGGGTCTCGCATTCCGCCTTGGCGGTGCCCACCAATTCTGGGGGGCGCTGACCGAATACCTGTTTGTACGCGCAAAAATAAGCGGCGAAGACGATGGGCGTGGTGAAGAATATGCCGATGCCGCAGCAGAGAGCGCCTGCGAGGTGCACCAGCCCGCAGAGAAGTCCCAGTCCCACCGTGCCAAGAAAATTTTCCATAAGACCCCGGAATGCAGTTTTCACGGCCTGCCAGGGCTTCACCTTCCATTCCACGATCAATCCCATCGTGCTCCATACGACCGTTCCAAGTATGGCCACGAGCAGGCTGATCGCGAGGACTGATAGAACCACCGCGCCTCCCATTCCGGCAAGTGCTATTCCAGAAGATTTCCCGCCCTGTCCCACAGTTGCAATCAGCATCAAGGGTGCGAGGATCAGGAAACCGAAGACCATTGGGATGTACATGACAATGTATATGCCTGCGAAAATCAGCATGGCAATGATGCTGTCTCCTGCGTAGTCGAAGCCTTTGAAGAGTAGGTCGAAGGTGGCTTGCCCCCCCTCGCGCCGTTGTTGCAGGCAGAGGTGGATTCCGCAGAACATGGGTCCCATGAGGATGCCGGCCGGCACAAGGCTGCCGATGAGGGTTCCAACGAAGCAGATCGCCGCGAGAGGCATGTACTGGGGGCTGATCAGCGCGTATCCTTCCGACAGACACTGCATGGGCTGCACAACGCCGTGCGCGGGGATGGGGGTCTCAGCCTGTTCCATGGTGCATGTCCTTTTTCAGATCATGGGCTTGCGGCACATTCAGTCCCGAGCAGTCCGCCGCGCTTTATGCACTGTATGGTGCATGCTATACTATGCCCTTTCGCTTCTAGACTTCATTGTGCTCCAGACTGATTGAGGTTACGAATCCATGGGCAACTCCACTCCGAACGACACGATGGCCAAGCTTGTGGCGCTGTGCAAGCGTCGCGGCTTCATCTTCCAAAGCTCCGAAATCTACGATGGCATCAATGGATTCTGGGACTATGGCCCCTACGGCGTCACCATGCGTCGAGAGGTGGAGAAGCTGTGGTGGAAGTACATGGTCGAGGACCGCGAAAACGTGGTTGGGCTCGACACCACGATTATCTGCAACCCGAGGATTTGGGAGGCCTCGGGGCACCTTGCCCAGTTCAGCGACGACATGATCGACTGTCTGAAATGCAAGAAGCGATTTCGTTCGGACCAGATGGAGGATGTGGGCGTTTGTCCCGCGTGCGGCAGCAAGGAACTGACCGAGCCCCGCGAGTTCAATCTGATGATGAAGACATTCGTGGGTCCCGTGTTCGACGACGAGCACGTCGCCTACCTGCGGGCCGAGACCTGTCAACCCATTTTCGTGGACTTCGACCAGACCCGAATCACTTCGCGGCAGAAAGTCCCCTTCGGCATCGCGCAGACCGGCAAGGCGTTCCGCAACGAGATCAATCCCCGTTTCTTCACCTTCCGTTCGCGTGAGTTTGTGCAGATGGAGATGGAGTTCTTCTGCCACGACGAAGAGGCGATGGACTGGTACGCCTACTGGCGCGCTCAGCGCTGGGCCTTCTACACGGATCTTCTCGGCTTCCCCGAGGAGTCTCTTCGCATCCATGACCACGACAAGCTCGCACACTATGCGAAGGCGGCGCTGGACATCGAGTTCGAGTATCCCTTTGGCTGGGGCGAGATGGAAGGGGTGCACCATCGGGGCACGTGGGACCTTTCCCGCCATTCCGAGTTCTCCGGCAAGGACCAGACCTACTTCGACCAGGAACGCAACGAGCGCTATCTGCCCACAGTGGTCGAGACCTCCTGCGGCCTCGACCGCATCTTCCTGGCGCTGCTGTGCAAAGGCTACAAGGAAGACATGGTGGCCACGCGCAAAGAGGGCAAGCAGGAGGATGTGCGCATCTCCCTGTCCCTTCCTCCCCTCGTGGCGCCAGTGCAGGTGGCCGTGCTCCCGCTCTCCAAAAAGCTCGCGGACACCGCGCAGCCGGTCTACGCGGATTTGAAGAAGGCGTTCCGCGCCGAATACGATGCGACAGGATCTATCGGCAAGCGGTACCGCAGGCAGGACGAGATCGGCACGCCTTTCTGCGTGACGGTGGACTTCGAGACGCTGGAGGACCAGTGTGTCACGGTGCGCGATCGCGACGCCATGACCCAGGAGCGCATTGCCCTGGACCAACTCAAGACATTCCTGATGGGGAAAATCTTCGCGTAGGCCGAATTTCCTTACCTGCCACCATGCTGACTGCACGCGAAAGGGACGTTGAATCATGAGAAGTCGATTTCGGCTTTGCTGTGCTCTTCTGGGTGTCCTCCTGCTCGTGAATCTCGGCGTGGGCTCGCGTGTGTTTTCCGACGAGGCCGCCAAGCGGGGGGATGGGGAGGCCTTCGAGAAGATCAGCGTGCTGATGCGCGTTCTGCACTTGATCCGCAAGGACTACGTGAGTGCTGACAAGATCGACTACACCCGGCTCGTCTACACCGCTCTGAAGGGCATGGTGGGCTCGCTGGACCCCTTCAGCAGCTTCATGACCCCCGACGAGTATGGAGGCATGATGGAGGAGACCGAGGGGGAATTCGGCGGCATCGGGGTGGTCATCAGCATGCGCGAAGGGATTCTGACCATTGTGACCCCCATCGAGGATACGCCCGGGAGCCGGGCTGGCCTGCTCGCCGGGGACCAGATTGTCACGATCACGGGCAAGAGCACCAAGGGCATGGCAATGTCCGAGGTGACGAAGCTGCTCAAGGGGGAACCCGGGACCGTCGTGGAGATCGCCGTGCGGCGTCCGTCCACAGACGATCTGCGTGACCTGACCATAGAGCGGGCTCTCATTCCCGTGGTCACTGTCAAGAGCGCAAAAATTCTTCCTGAGACAAAGATCGGCTATGTGCGCATCACCCAGTTCAGCGAGCCCACCGCCGAACGCCTCCAGGGCGAACTTAGACGTCTTGCCGCCCAAGATCCTCAGGGCTTGGTCATTGACTTGAGGAACAATCCGGGCGGCCTGCTTGTGAGCGCTGTGGATGTCTGCAGCTTTTTCCTGCCCCCGGGCAAGACCGTTGTTTCCACCGAGGGGAGACGTCCTTCCCAGAAGCAGGAGTTCAAGACCAGACGGGGAGGCTATCACTTCCCCCGGTGTCCCGTGGCGATTCTGATTAACGGGGGTAGCGCCAGCGCCGCGGAGATTGTCTCCGGCTGCCTGAAGGACTACGGACGAGCGATTCTCGTGGGGGAGAAGACGTTCGGCAAGGGATCGGTGCAGAATGTGATCGAGCTGCCGGATGGCAGTGCGCTCAGATTGACGACGGCGATGTACTACACGCCCAGTCGACGGGTCATTCACGAGCATGGCATTGAGCCTGACATCGCGGTCAAGCTCAGCGAGAAGGAAGTGCGCGCTCTGGTGGAGAGTCAATACGCCATTCCCGGTGTCGATGAGAAGACGAAAGCGGTCGATCCGCAGCTTGAACGGGCAGTCGAGACCCTCCAATCCTACAGCAGATACCAGGCCGCCCGGAAAGATCGGTTCGAGAAGCCTGTTCCTGCTACTCCCGGACGCGCGTCCAGCGAGTAGTCACGTCACTGGGGCAATCGGCAGTCGCCGGAAAGAAAGGGAGAGAAACGATGATTCGCATTGCCATAGTGGGTGCCGCGGGGCGAATGGGACGCATGTTGGTGGGTCGGGTGAAGGCAGATCCTGAGTTGTGCCTTGCGGGCGCCACGGAGACGCCGGGATCCGATGCGGTTGGGCTCGACGCGGGCACACTGGCCGGCGTTGGCGATCTCGGGATCGTGATTGTCGACTGCATTGAGAACGCGATTGCCGACGCCGATGCCGTGATCGATTTTTCCGCGCCTGGAAACACCATGGCCATCGCCCCGGTGATTTGCGGGAAGGGACTCGGTCTCGTGATCGGCACGACTGGTCTGAGCGATGCCGACCGAGTTCGACTTGCCGATCTTGCCGACAACGGCGCACGCATCATGCAGGCACCCAACATGAGCGTTGGGATCAACCTGCTTTTCTCGCTCTGCGCCAAGGTCGCACCCCTGCTGGGCGATGAATACGACATCGAGGTGGTCGAAATGCACCACAATCGGAAGATGGACGCGCCCTCCGGCACGGCCGAGAGGCTGGGGCAAATTCTCGCGGAGTCCGTTGGGCTTGAGTACAATTCCGACACTCGCCACGGCCGGGTGGGGCAGGTTGGTGCGCGGACAAAGCGCGAAATCGGCATGCATGCGCTGCGTGGCGGAGACGTTGTCGGAGATCACACGGTCATCTTTGCCGCCGACGGTGAACGAGTCGAACTGGTTCACAAAGCGTCCAGCCGGGAGACCTTTGCGAAGGGCGCTCTGCGCGCCGTCAAGTTCCTGGCTTCCGCCCCCCCCGGACTGTACGACATGCAGGATGTTCTAGGACTGCACTGAAGACGGGACTCAGACATTTTCTTGCAGTTCTGAAAACATCATGTAATCATAACGTAGTGTCATGATTACATGGAGGCTCGTCATGGTTCGAACGCAGATCCAACTGACTGAATTCCAGGCGCAGGATTTGAAGCAGGTCGCTTTGGAGAAAAGTGTGTCCATGGCTGCGGTGATTCGCGAGGCTGTGGATTCCTATCTACTGGGGAGTGGCACGGATGCAGGTGCGGTTCGTCGCAAGCGAGCGCTGTCCGCCATCGGTGCATTCGAGGGCGGCCTGCGTCTGGCGCAAGAGCACGATGCGGCATTTTCCGAGGCGGACGCGCAATGAGCGTATTCATTGACACATCGGCCTTTCTCGCTATTCTCAATCGGGATGATTTGTGGGCTGTTCGGGCAGGTCGGCAGTGGCGGCATCTGGTCGAGAATGAAGCGACTATGTTGACCACATCGTACGTGGTTTTGGAGACCACTGCCATCCTGCAGCGTCGCATCGGCATGGACGCGGTCCGGGCATTCGTCGATGCGGTGCTTCCCCCAGTCGATGTCTTCCCTGTGGATTCCAAACTCCATAGCGCGGCGTTGTCGCATCTGCTCGTGGCGAATCGGCGGGAACTGAGTTTGGTTGATTGCTGCAGCTTCGAAATCATGCGGAACCTGGGAGTGCGCACGGCCTTCGCCTTCGACAAGCATTTCTCCGAACAAGGTTTCCAGCTGTGCGTGGACATGTCATAGCCTGCGGCACCTACACCACGCGACTGCCAGGAGAAAACCAGCATCGCAATCGTCGTGAGGATCGTTCGGGCGCCGGGAAGCGTAGCGGCGACGGGATGGCGCAAGTGCTGTTCGCCTGCTGGTCTGGCCACTTCTCGCCGTCGAGTCGATCCACTGCTTTTCGAGGCGACACCTGAGCGCCTATCTCCAAGGTGGCGGAATGATCGACGGAGATGCGAATCGTCGCCTTGAACGCACCTGCCGGCAACGGCGGTTCCAGCCGGACATGAATCCGCTGCGGGTTATGCGAGTTTTTGTCCCGCTCAGCGCATGCGCACGCGGGATAGTAAGGACTTTCCCGTGCGGACCCTACGTGAACCGTAGTTCCGTTAGAACGAAATGTTACGCACAGCCAACTTGCGCATGATGCTATTCCCCCCAAGTTAGCCGACGAATTGAGGCAAAGTGCTCGGTTCGCGCGATTCGCCAAGATGGTTTCAGACAGGTGCCCAAGACAGGAAATGCCATGAAAAGAATCTTTTTATCCTCCGTTGTTCTGTTCACCATGCTTGCCATGGGCACTGTATTCGCAGCCGATTTCTCCGCCGCGCCGGACATCTCGCTTGCCGATGTGGGTTACCCGTACTCCTTGTCGTTCGGAGATCTCAACGGCGATGGGCGGCCCGATCTTGTCATCTCATCCTGGGGGAAGAGGGCGAAGGGCAAGGACTACGATCATTCCCAGAGTCGTGTGCTGGTGTTTCAGCAGAAAAAGGGAGGGTTTTCACAGCCCCCTGATCGCGCCTTCAACATCACCGCTCCCTGGACCGTTCGGATCAGAGACCTGGATGGTGATGGGGCAAACGACATTGCCGTGGCCGAAACCCGGAGAAAGCTTCACTTGTTCCTCGCAGCTGAGGACTTCGCCGTCGATCACTTGAACGTGGATATCAATCACGGCGATCGCTCCCTAGCAGTTGCCAATCTTGGCGACGATGACAAAATGGACCTTCTCTGCGGAGCGTCCTGGCGCCGCTGGCTTGGCGACGACACCTTCCGAAACGGCTATTTCTACGGCCCCGAAACCAACGACAACAGGGCTGTTTCCTGCCACGACATCAATCGGGATGGGCATCCGGACGCTGTATTTCTGGGCGGAGGCGGAGTTCGCATCTACTGCGGTCCATTTCCTGTGTCAACGGTCAAGCCCGACGAGATTTCGCAACTCATCACCATCACTCCCCCCGACCCGGCCGTCAATTATGTGGTGGCTGATTTCAACGCCGACGGTCGCCCGGATCTCGCGATTAGCGTGCGTCCAGCCAAAGGAACCAATCGTTCGCCTAGAATCCTTCTCTATTTTCAGCAAGCGCCCATGGGATTTCCAGCCGGGGACACTCCTTCCCAGGAGATCACTGGGGTCCACGGTCCACTTTACAGCGCGGATGTGAACCGGGACGGACGGCAGGATCTGCTGGTTTGCGCGCAGCAAGCCCGTAAGGTACTGATCTTTCGCCAGAAAAAGGGCGGCGGATTCGCAACGCAGGTGGAGGGAGCGGACCAGGTGCTGAAGGGGGGCGGCAGTTATTGTCTGGCGATCGGGGACGTGGATGCGGATGGCTTCCCGGACTTGGCGGTCAGCGATGGGAGCCGTAGGGTCCACATCTTTCGGAATCTGGGGCAACAGGAGGAAGAGCGAAAGCTGGCGCAGCATGGCCGCATGCCGTACTACACCGGAGCCGTCCTGCCCACCCCGCAGCAAGCGGACTACAGAGACGAGTATATCCCTATTGGCGGCGCTTCTTTGCTGGTCGGTCCGGCAACCGACGCAACCGGTCCCCATGCGCAGTTTCTGCGGGCACGGATCAGGAGCGTTGGCGGCTCTCTGAACCTCGTCGATAGTCTCGACAAGGCGGGGCCGGTCTGTGTTGTGCTGGGCAATTCGCCCGACTGCGCAGCGCTCTTGGTCAAACACCCCGTGCCGACGCGCGAACAGGGCTACACCTTGAACACGATTGTCACCGGCAAGCGCACGCTGGTGGTCCTGCGCGGCCATGATCGGCTGGGACTGCTCTGGGCCATTTCGACGTTCAGTCAACTGCTTCATATGCGTGAAGGGAAAGCGGTTGTGCGCGCCGCAGACATCCGAGACTATCCGGTTGTTCAGAATCGAGGCTTCATTGCCGGCAACTGGGCAGACGGGGCGTACTATTCGATCGCCTTCAAGTTCAACAAGCCAGTTTTTCAGAATGGTCTTGTGCCACGCGGCATTTCCCGGAAAGAGCGCTACACCTGCTGGCGAAAGCCGATTCCCGAGATCCTGGCAAACGACGTCAAGGCCATGGGCGAGTTGCTGACTCCCTTCGGCATTGAGTGGTACGCGGGCTTCAATCCGATCGTGGGCAAACCCGAAGAAAAGATCCACAGTGGCAATGACGAGGATTTCCAGGCTGCTTTCCGGCTGTCCTGTCTGGTGGCGGAAGCCGGTGGACATCTCTGTCTGAAATACGATGATAACCGCTTCCCAATCAATCCCGCTGACAAGACCCGTTTCGGCACGGCCCGGGAAGCGGATATCTATTTCGTCAATCGTCTGTTTGCCGCCGTGCGCGAACGCTACCCAACCTTTAAAATCCTGTTTTGCCCGCCGTTCTACTGGGGGCCGACTTCGGCTGCGCTCTATCCGGAACCGCGCGACGACTATCTCTTCGCTCTGGGCAAACGCCTGCCCAAGGATGTGGAGATCTTTTGGACAGGGCCAAGCGTGAAGTCCGGCATCATGAAGCCCGAATATGTCCAATGGATCACCGAGCGGCTTCAGCGCCGACCGGTTTTCTGGCAGAATGCGTTCGGCATGCCCCATTCCTACGGATATCACTACGCCACCGACCCGGTCGCAACTTGGCGCGATTGGTACTACGACGGATTCTACGAGCAAGTAGACACCTACATGCTGAACTCGATGATGCCGAACTACTGCGCAGCCAACGCCACCGCCTCCGACTACTGCTGGAATCCCAACAGCTATGACCCGGAAGCTTCCATCGCCCAAGCCTGCAGCAAACTCGTGGGCGACGACACATACGCAGTGCTGATCCGACTCAACCAGGCACTGGGCTGGTTTGACAAGTTCGGCCTTCGACAGACGCCAGCCGCAGCCCGGGCGCTACCGGAAATGGCGAAAAACCTCGAAGCGGTCAATGAAGTATGGAGCGATGTCAAGACCACCAATCTAGCGGCAGTCCAGCGCTGGACGGGCATGGAGGGCCATGTCAAGCAGGTCAATACATTCTATCGGAGACTGAAGCGCAACCCGAAGCTGTCGGCGTTTGCCAAGCCGGCCGCTCAGTCGCGTCAACATGCCGAGCGGGAGATCGGTCTCAACCCCAAGACGGACACCTTCATTGCTGCCGTGGAGTTTGTGGGGGGCATGGGACCGACGGTCTACGGGAACCGCTGCGAAAAACGGCTTGCGACCTGGATCTACGGAAGTCAGAGCGCAAATCCCCGCATGGAGGTGAGGTTTGAAATCGATCCGTTTCCGGCGGCCGGAGACTATGAACTGATTGTCTCCGCCCAGGATGATGATGCGGAGAAGAAGTGCCACATTCGGATCAAGCTCAACGACACGGTCGTGTTTGAGGGGGAGAACCCGTTCGTGCGCCTGGGCTGGTCGCGCCATACATTCCGCTTGCCAGCGAACCAGCTAAAACGACAGAACAAGCTGTTGATCGAGAACCCCGAGCCCACTGGCCGTTCGGGAGGCCCGCCTTTCTTCATGCTCAACTACATGGTTCTGCGCAAGACTGCGAAATGAGGCCGAAAATCCGTGCCTGTTCAACAGGTTGATTGAGCACGGGTGTCCCAAAGAAACTCGGTCCTTACCAC
>JAGLDW010000776.1 GCA_023145395.1 Lentisphaeria bacterium
CAGCTCTATCAGACCGTCCGTTCCGCGCTGATGGCGTGTTTTGCGACAACCCCCTGTGTGATGGCGGCCAGCCCGAGCAGGGCGGCTGCGACCATATAGACGGCTCGGTCCCCACCCGTCTGGAAGATCCTGCCCCCTGCCGCACTGCCTGTGAACAGGCCCGCGGCAAGTAGTGCTTCGTGCATGGCCATCCGCGCGGCGCGCCGTACGCTGCCCGTCACTCCGTGGAACAGGCTGTTCACGTACCCTTGGGCGGTGAGAAAGCCCGCCAGGATCATGAGCACGCAGACCATGGGCACGGCGCGGGTCGAAGCCAGAGCGACGAAGACCAGCGCGAACAAGGCCAGTCCGATCTGCATTTGCCCGAGCCGGAAGTGCCACCAGACTGTGCGCCCCAGCACGGCGAGTCCGACGGTCGTTGCGGCGGCTCTCAGAAACAGAAGATTCCCTATCTGCGTACGGTTCAGTGCCAGCACCTCTTGCCCAATCACTGGGAACACGCTGATGAGCACACCCAGCACTGTGTAGACCGTAAACACTCCCAGCCATGCGGGGAAGCGCAGCGGAGTGCCTCCGTCGTGCTTTGCGGCCGTTGCGGACTCGTGGCTATGCGCGGAGTCGTCCTGGCGGAGGGAGGGGAGGGCGAGGATCGCCGCGAGCATCCCGCACCCGCCAAGCAGATAGATCGTTGCGCCGAGCTGAACCGGCAGCGCGATTCTCATGTCACTTAGTCGACCGGCGATTAGCGGACTGACGATGCCGCCAGTGCTCCAGGCCACATTGAAACCGCCTATGGTTCGACTCAACCGCTTGCCCTCCAATCCCGCCGACAACCACCCCATGAGAGCTGGCCAATACAGGGATGTGAGCACACCCTGTAGCGAATACAGAGCGAACACGACGGGAAAGGACGGGGCCTTCGTGATTCCCCAGAGCACAAGGGAGATCGAGAAAGAGGCAGTCAGAATGCTGTAGCGAGGCAGAATCCGCGCGGCAAAGCGCCGCTGGCACATGCAGGCAAACATGTAGGAGATGGACCATGAGCCGGCAAGACACCCGATCTGGCTAGCTGAGGCGGAAAACCTCTCCCGGGCGTAGAACAGCAGAGCAAGAGCGATCACGTTCTGGCCCGTGGCACCAAGAAATGCCATTGCAAAGAGAAGGCGTGTCTTCACCGTCCGCGCACGTTCGTCTACGTGTGGTGAGGCACTGGTAGTCGATCCATCTTCACCCATGCCGAGCTTCTCCCGGTTCAGAGCGCTCTGATGGTGCGCATGGCTTGTGCCGTTGCCTCGAGCGAGGCCAAACTTGTGGAGACCTCACTCACAAGCGGCCCATCATAGCCGGCCGCGTGCAGTTCCCCCATGACGGCCGCGAAGTCCACTTCCCCCTCGAGGAGTGGGGTCCAGGCGCCGTTGAGCGCGCGTCCCCGCCAGTCTTTTAGATGCACACGCTTGATGTGATGCCCGATGATCCGCACCCAGTGCTGGGGGAATTGGAATACCGCCATGTTGCCCGGGTCAAAATAGAATCCGACAGACGCACTGCCGACTTCGTCGAGGAAACGGCGGACTTCCATGGGACTGAAAAGAAAGCCGTTCCACACAAACTCGAAGGCAAGATCGACCCCCAGGCGTTCAGCTGTGGGCGCAAGTGCCTTGAGCGAGTCCACCGCGTTCCGGTATGCGTCATCATAGTATAAGTCAGCACGGAGGCTGCCGAGAGTGTGGAGAGCTGCGGAGGCACCCAGCTTCGACGCGGCCTCAAGGGCGAACGCCGTCTCCTCGATGCTGCGTGCTTGCGCCTCGCCCTGGTCGAGCAGGTTGCCCGTGCAGTGGCCGATGGTGATCGAGTCGATGGAGACCGCGTGCGTCTTCGCTTGCTCGACGATTGCAGCCAGTTCCCCGTCCGTGGTCGAACCTGACAGCGGAGTCTCCTTCTTCATCGCGAGTTCGACGGATTCGTATCCAGCCGTCTTGGCGGCGGAAAGAAATTCTTCGATCCCCATGTCTGCGCATATCAGCTGGCTTATTCCGATGTCCATGCTCATGAGTTCCAGACTCCCTTGTTTATTTCGTCGTTTTCATTGGCGAATCGTCGAGTGGCTCCAGCTTGATTTCAGCGGCAAGCGTATGCGTTTGCCCGACTGCGATACAGGCCTCGTCTCCGGGGGCGTTCGTTGTTTCCACGCAAAGCATGTCCGAGTATTCCTCGTCCCCAAAGTCGGGCATGCGTGCGGACTTTTCCTTCCAGGGGTTCCATACGACCGCAGAATTGCTGCCTGATTTTCGGATCCGTATCCGTCGGCCGAGGACGGGGTCGTCGACCCAGGCGCCGCCTAGGCAGTCCAGGAAGACAAGATCCGTTTCCGCGTCGATGCTCACTGGTCCTCTCTGCAGGCCCTTCTTGCTCCCGTCGGGCACCGTGTCCGTGAACGGACATCCATCAAATCCGCCTACTGTCACATGACGGACGTCCCCCACCGAGAAGTAGGTGTGCAAGGCCTGGGTGAACGTGACCGGTTTGTCGCTCAGGTTCCGAGTGGTCAGTTCCACACGGAGAGTTTCCCCCACGAGGATTCTCAAAGAAAGCTCGAATGGGAAAGGTGCCACTCCCTCGATGGCTTTTGAACCGAGTTCCAGCACGAGTTCCGTTGTCCCGTTCTCGATCGTCGCCGTCGAACGGACATTCCAAAGGCTGACGCGCGCGAGACCGTGCGAGGGCAGGTCGGCCTTGTCTGGGTGGGCGCCGAACCATGGCCAGCAGATGGGGATCCCTCCGCGTATGGGGCGCAGTGGTTCGTGCCAACTCCGCTCGCTCACCCATAGCACCGGTTTTGCGCCAGTGGGCTGGTACGCCAGTACATGTCCCCCGTGAAGGGACACGGCCGCGCACGCGTGCGCGTTGGTGATCTCCGCCACTGGAAGTCCCCCATCACCCGCTGCAAAGCGAAGTTCGCCCGCAAGGCCGAAAGAGTGGTTCAAAGCATCCAAAACCTGCATGGCTGATCTCCCTTGTAATCTGTCTTGCCCAACGGCCTTGCATACGGCACACCGATTCTTTGCCTACCTAGAGGATGGACTCTTGGAATCGCCTGCGCTACCGTTCGACTTTCGACCTCGACCATACGTGCGCCAATGCCCGTCCGCCACCACCATCGAGGAAATGCTTTTCCTCCCCTATTCCTTCATGGAAAAGTGACTGGCTGATCCCTGCGTGAGGAAAAAAAGACAGGGAGATACTTGAAACCGAGTTTCCAGCCACGTACTAT
>JAGLDW010000777.1 GCA_023145395.1 Lentisphaeria bacterium
CAACAGGTGCTCGCGCGAGTCGTGCAGGCTCTTGCCGAGCGGGATGCCGGCTCGCATGATGACCTGGGTACAGACGAGTACGGCCGCCTCGTCCGCAATGCGTTGTTCGCCATTGAACGACATCGTCCGGGGTTGGAGCATGTGTTGCAAACACTCGCGCCGGGGCGAATCCGCCCCCGCTTGCGTCGAGTGCTATGGTGGGCAATGGCGCAAATGCTCTGGATGCGAGCACTCCCCCACGCGATTGTCGCCGATACTTGTGTTCGTTTTGTGCGCAAACGCTGGAGCACGCATGAGAGCGGTTTTGTCAACGCTCTGCTACGTACGTTTGCCGACGGTCCCCCCGACCGCATCTGGCTGGAAGCCATGGCCGAAGCACCAGCGTGGGTCCAGCTCGAACTGGGGCAGACACTCCACAAACGCTGGAGCACCAGATTCTCCGAAGACGAGCTTGCAGCGCTCTCGCAGGTTCTGCAAAAGCCAGCACCACTCACAGTGCGCCTGCGCGCAGACACACCGCCGCCCAATGTGGACTGGCTATGTCCGCTGGAGCTGCCAGCATGGGCGCCCGGCATCCACATGTTCGAATGCACAGACGCCACCGCACTGTTCTCCGGAGACACGCTTTCTGGACAGAATGCCTATGTGCAGGATCCCTCGACCCTTCTGGCGCCCCTGATGCTCGATGTGCAGCCGGGCGAAACAGTGGGCGACTTCTGCTCCGCGCCCGGAGGAAAGGCCATCCTGCTCGCGGAAAAAGCTGGGCCGGAGGAAGGCTGCATCCTCTGCCTGGACCGATCTCCCGCACGCCTGCAGCGCCTGGCTCAGAACACCGAGATGCTGACAAGCTGTCGCATCATCGCGGCGGACGCCGCCCATCCTCCTTGCGCGGATCAATCAATCGACGCGCTCCTACTCGATGTGCCATGCAGCAACACGGGAGTCATCCGCCGACGCCCCGATGTCCGAAGAAGTATCTCGGAGGAGCGTGTCCGCGAACTGGTGGCACTGCAGAGAGAGATCCTCGAGGGTGCCTGCGCGGTCGTGCGCCACGGTGGACGATTGGTCTATAGCACCTGTAGCATCGAGCCAGAGGAAAATGGAGATCAAATCCAGCAGTTCCTCAAAACGCACCCGGAGTTCCGGCTTGTTCGGGAGCAACTCCTGCTACCATGCGACCTGCACGATGGCGCCTACGCAGCACTGCTCGAGCGAAACGGCGACTATTCCTCCAAGTCCACCTGCAAATCGTCGGCGTAGAGAATCACAGGGGTGCCGTCAAGAGGCACGGGAAATGTGGCCTCGAACACGATTTCCGTGGTGGGAGTGTCCTGTGTTTTGTTCCCGTCTCCGCCAAAGATCCGCCTAGGCGGAGTCTTTGACAGATCCCAGCCCACCTCGCGCCAGCCAGTCCAGTCCAACTTGAATGTCGGGCCGCAGAAACACTCCCCCGTTCGATCCCGAATGCGCAGATAGCAGCTCGCACCACTGCCATCCCCGTAGATCTGCGCGCGAAGAGCCCGAACAGGACGCGCGTAGGGAAACTTCACGCTGAAAAACTTCACATGCCAGGTCTTGCGTCCCGCATCGGGCGGGAAGGTGACAGACCACTTCACACTCTGTGTACCCGACACCGCCTGCTCCGAGGAAAGTTCGGCCTTGTGCACCACGCCTTTTGCCGGGGTCGGATAGATGCGTCCCCACGGATTGTCCTTCTCAAAATCATAACGCCCCCCCCTCATGCCGGGGGAGACTTGCGTGGCGTCACCCGTCGCCAGCTCGTTCTGCGGATTTCCGAGAGGAAACGGTAGAATGGGAAGCTGCGGGATCCCGGGAAGAATCTGTCGGTTCCCTTGCGTCAGCCTAGGTGCGGAAAGCACGAAACTTCCTGGTCCGTCGAATGACGGGCTGGAGATCACCGATCCCGAATCGGTCCCCAGCGCCTCGCGAAAAGCTGCAAACTCCTCGGGAGCATACTGGATGTCATCGTGCTGGAACCTACCGGGGTGGAAGACATTTGCACCCGTGACAAGCCTGCCCCCACGGTTGACAACCTCACCCTCGCTACAACCGACCACCGCGCCACAGTGGAAATGCAGGTTTCCGGTGGCACCCACGCTCACCCCCAAAGCCGAACCGGAGATCGTGCAATGCAACGCACTGGCCTGGCCTCCCCCCTCCACCAAGAGTCCCACCGTCCCTCCAAGAATCAGTACGTTGCGCAAATACACCGTCCCTTCCGAAAGTGGATCATCCTTTGCGAGTCCAAAGCAGGGCGCCCCCGAGGATATGCGAACTTGGCAGCGCGCATTCCCGCGAACCACAGAATCGACCAGGCTCCGCACGCCACCGATCAGATCGACGCCGTGGACGCGGTTGTTCTCCACCAGCACGCCATAGAACATGGACCGCGACAGGCTGACGTCTTGGATGCCATAGTTGTTGTGGTGGAAATGCCCGCCCCGCACGACCGCTCCAACGTCCTCATGCACGGAGAAGCCATCGTCCCCATTCCACCGGCCCGTGATATTCTCGAAAATCAGTCCCTGGCAGGAACCATGAATATTGAAGCCATCGTTCGAGAAGTATTCGCAGACGAGATTTCTCACGGTGATGTAGCCACCGCCGGAGAGCACGAAGCCACTGGAAAGCATCGTCCCGGAGATTTCGTAGTCGGCGATGCTCTTCCCTGCTTCGGGAACAAAGATCACACCCGCACCTCGCCAATGACTGAGCCCCGGTCCAAGTTGCCCGATCTTGCCGACCTGATCGACTCGTTTTCCCTGGATGACTAGAAATGGCCGTCGTGCTCCGGATGTGGGTGCAGGGAAAAAGAACGCACCGTTTTCGCGCGGCTCCCATTTCTCCGTGGGCAGCAGGACGAGTCCACTGAGAACCGCGCCGTTTCCCTCAACGATGATCGGGTCGGCCGGGGTCCCCCCCGCGCCTCGGAAAGCGATGGATTCGCGGTAGGGCTTCCCTGTTGCTACAAGCGACAAAATGTCGCCAGGCTTGCATTGGGGCACGGCCCGAGCCAGCGTCTTGTACGCCGTCTCCGCGCTATGCCCATCCGCAGTGTCATCCCCGTCCATGTTGTTCACATGGAGCGTTGCCGCCTGGCAAAAGGACAACACCACAGAAAGGGCAAGAAGCATCGTAGCGATTTTTGGATAATGCGCGTACATGGGCCATTCCCTCTCAGTCAAAGAACGTGACATTGATCGACTCCCTGATGGGAGTTGGTGGCCCGCTCGCTAAAGCGTCGCTACCACTGCCGCGTAAACGCGGGACTCGAACTGGGAAATACACGGCGAATCACTTGCCTGAGTTCCGCGTTTGCGCGGCAGTGGCAGCGATGGTTCACCGAGCGATCCCGTGCACGGCTTGTAAGAACACAGTCCTAGATCTCCGACCACGTCCAAGGGATGTGGTTTCTCATTTTGCAGCGAAGTACACAAGCTAGAACAGGGAAGGCTGGACAGTGTCGGCTTTGGGTCCGCCTTCGATGCCAAAGCGCTCGTACGCCTTCTGCGTGGCCACCCGTCCCTGCGGAGTCCGCATCAGGTATCCCTCCTGAATCAGGAACGGTTCGTACACATCCTCAATCGTCTCCGTCTCCTCGCTCACTGCGACAGCCAGGTTCTTCAGCCCCACGGGTCCTCCGCCAAACTTGTGCAGGACCGCCTCCAGAATGCGATTGTCCATCTCGTCGAGCCCATCCACGTCGATGTCCAGCATCTTCAGTGCGGCATCGGCCACTTCCTCCGTGATCCGCCCTTCCGCTTTCACTTGGGCAAAGTCTCGGACCCAGCGCACGAGATTGTTCGCGATACGGGGGGTGCCTCGACTGCGCCGGGCAATCTCGCTCAAACCCGCCTCCTCCGCATCCACATCCAAGATCCCGACAGACCTCTGCAGGATCGTCGTCAGGTCCGCGCTGTTGTAGTAGTCGAGGCGACAGGACATGGGAAAGCGCGAACGTAGTGGCGAGGACAGCTTTCCCTGTCGGGTCGTCGCGCCAATCAACGAGAACTTCGCCAGATCAAGCCGAATCGAACGCGCGCCTGCGCCCTGCTCGAGCATGATATCAATCACAAAGTCCTCCATGGCGCTGTAGAGATATTCCTCGATCGTCATCGACAGTCTGTGGATCTCGTCGATGAACAACACGTCCCCCTCCTCCAACCCGGTCAGCAGACCCGCCAAATCACCGGGTTTCTCAATCACGGGGCCGGAGGTCGCCTTGATGGCTGCCCCACATGCATTCGCGACAATGTGGGCCAACGTCGTCTTGCCAAGGCCGGGAGGACC
Organism: Lentisphaeria bacterium; assembly: GCA_023145395.1. Taxonomy (GTDB): domain Bacteria; phylum Verrucomicrobiota; class Lentisphaeria; order Oligosphaerales; family Lenti-02; genus JAGLDW01. The sequence continues at coordinate 4,312 of JAGLDW010000777.1, forward strand.
ACTGAGCAGAAGATGCGGCAGGGGATCCGAGCGTTTCTGCGCGGCTTGGACCATAATACCAAGCCGTTCCTTCACAGCTTCCTGCCCTGGAAAGTCCTCGAAGCACTGTGGCCTCAAGGTGGCGTCGAAGCTCTCTTCGCGAGCCGCGAGTTCGGATGTAATAAAACGCTCTTCAGGCATGTGCTGTGGTTCCAGACTTTCCTGTTACGAGTTCAACAGGCCCAATGCCTTGCGAATCAGGCCTTCGGCAGTCTCCGCGGAAGCGTCGCCATTTTCGAGGCATGCCCTCACTGCCTTGCGGGCCGACTCCGTCTTGAAGCCTAGAGTCTCCAGCGCGGTCACGGCATCCTGAGCTGCCTGACTCAAATCCCCACTGGAGGTTTCGCCCCCGAAAGCCGCTGCGGGGGAAAGCTCCCCCACCTTCCCCTTCAGTTCGAGTATGAGCCGTTCCGCAGAGCGCTTTCCGATACCATTCACCTTGGACAGCGCCTTCAGGTCGCTCTCGAGGATGTTCTGGCAGAATCGATCGACCGACATGCAGCTGAGAATGTTCAGCGCGATGCGCGTGCCGATTCCGGAGACCGTCATGAGAAGGACGAACAGCCCACGCTCCTTCTTCGTAGCGAAGCCGTACAGTTGCAGAGCGTCTTCACGCACATGCAGGTGAGTGAACAGGGAGACACTTCCCCCCGGGCGCGGCAACATGTCGTAGGTGCTGATAGGCACCGCCAGTTCGTAGCCCACCCCATTCACGTCCACAAGGACGGAAGTAAGCTCGCACTCGTCCAGGACTCCCGTCAGTTTCGCGATCATGATTCCATCCTCGCATCTCGTTCGGCATGCACGTCATGCCAGACGTCACCGTCGTTTCACCCGTCTTATCCGCCGTCAGCATCCCTTGCGGACAGCAATGTGTCCACTTCACGAATGTCCTTGCGGATCTGCCTAATGGACTGTTTGTCCTCGATGATCCGGTCCAGCCTCTGGTACAGCACCTGTATCTGACGGCTGATGGCGGCTGCCTCCTCATCCTCGGCAAGAATGCGCACCCGTTCCTTGAGCAGGTTCGCGCGCAACTCCTGCCGCCGTTTCTGCATGGCGCGCACGGCACCCGATCCGGCACTCTCCCGCGCCTGAATGACGACCCCTGAGACCGTGGCAAGAACCACAACAACAAGTAGAAGTTTTTTCATGGTTTGCTCACGCCCCGCATTCCTGCTTTGTTCCACTTTGGCACGAGCGCTCGGGCACCTCTCATCCACGCCAAACTGCCAAAGCGGGATTAGTATGTGCGATGCAAGGCGATGACAACGCCTTGGACGAAGACCTTGTCAAGCGCGTAGAACTGCGATTCAAAGTCCGAATTGGCCGGGCGCAGCTCAATCTGTCCATTGGCAATATAGAGAGACTTGACGGTGGTTTCACCCTCCACGAGCGCAACGACAATGTTCCCGATAGATGCCGTGCTTGTCTGTTTGGAGATGACGATATCCCCATCCATGATGCCAAGCTCGCGCATGCTTTCCCCAAACACTTTCAGACCGAAAATCTTATGTCCTCCCGCCCCATGTGGAAGCAGCTTCGGATCGAAGCTGATCGTGCTTTCCACATGCTCTTCGGCCAGGAGGGGCATGCCGGCGCTGATCCGGCCAAGAATGGGAATATCGAGAGAGAACGACATCTGTCTGGAGGAATCGGAGCGCAGCAGTGTGAGACTACGCGCCTTGGACGAGCGCGTCACATAGCCCTTCCTCTGCAATGCACGCAGATGTGCGAAGGCTGTGGCCGACTTGATGCCGAAGTAGTCGGCGATCTCGTACACGGTGGGCGCCATCCCCTCCCTGCGGTTGAAGCTGTCGATGAAGTCCAGAATCTGCTGTTGTTTCTCGGTCAGACCTTTCATCGTCGTCTCTCCTGTTCCTGCGACACTGTTCATTTCATGCAACGGGCGGCATTTTCGTCGCGATCCAAAATGTCGCGCACTCGCCAAAACCAGCTTATATATACTATTGAATACATGGAGTTCAAGCACCGGTGTGAAAATAATACGGCATGGGAACGGCATGGAGAAAAAATCAGTGCACTGTCTTTCGATAGCCTCTCTGAATCGTTTGTCTGCGCAGTGTCCGCCCTGCGGATGGGGGACGGGAGTTCGGTGCCCCGCTGGCAAAAAAGAAGGCGGGGGACGCCCTGTGCGTCCTCCGCCTTCTCGTTGTGAAACCGTTCGTTCTCGGGCAGCTATCTACTCGCCCATTTTGGACAGGGGATTCTGGCGATGGCATTCTTCGATCACGGCGACCTGCTGGCGCACCTGCTCGGGCGGTATGACGAGGTCCTCGCCCTTGGTGATCGCGTTGTACAGGTTGCTGTAGAACTTCGCCCCCATGGAGTTGAAGAGATCTTTCTGGCTGCTTGGGACATTCCAGCCGCGCTCGTGCCAGACCAATTTGTCCGAGCAGTAGGACGGGCCGGGAAGAGGCTCGCTATCGAGCTTGATCTCGGGCGCCTCTTCGGGAATGTAGTACTTCCAGTCAATCCGTCCCATGGTGCCCTTCAGGCTGCCGTAGGTGCCGTAGAGTTCATAGATGGCGGAGGGATAGGCGGCGTTGGAGACCACTTCCAGGTCAATTGTGGTACGTCCCTCGTGGCTGAGAATAATCTTGCAGAAATCCTCCGCGTCGCCGTAGGTGTTCACGCGCTCCATCTGACACCACACCTTGGGCATGATGTCTCTGCCGATGATGCCAAGCACTTGGTCCATGGGATGGGGGCCCGTGTTCAGCAGATTGCCGCCGTTGAATCCCTGCAGCGTCTGCCAATCGTATCGGCGGGCAAACCCGTTGAACGCGACTTTGGCCATCACGATGCGGCCGAGAACACCGGATTCGATGACCTTGCACACCTGTTGGTAGTAGGGTGCAAAGCGAGACTGCTGGTAGATCGCAAAGAGCTTGCCGGCCTTCTTGGCCACCTCGATCAACTCGTCCACGTCGGCTGCCCGGCGGGCCAGAGGCTTCTCGCACAGAACATTGAATCCAGCCTCCAGGATCTCTTTTGTGACGGGTGGATGCAGATGACTGGGCGTCGCGTTGACAATCAGATCGAGATCGTCGCGCTTGAGCATCTCGCGATAGTCCGTGTAGGATTCGCAGCCATACTCCTTCTCTGCACGCTCCCCCCGGTCTTTCAGCACGTCTGCCACGCAGACAATGGTGAATTTTCCGGGAACATTCTTCAGGAACTCGGTGTGAATGTTGCGTCCACTCCGACCCTGTCCGATGACACCAACACGCAAGCTCTTCATGGGTTGTCCTTCTATCTGTGTCTAGATACGTCTCAAGAAAACTGCCAGCCAAAAACGCGGATGGGCCAACGCGCGTAACCTATGCGCCTTCGGACATCGTTCAACTGGCCGTGCATGTTTTCAGACCCCACCCCACAGCCTCATGCACATCCACTGGCGTTCAAAAGTGCCAGTTGTCCATAGCGCGAGACCGAGGCATTGCGTCCATGCCAGTTTCGTACTTGAAAGGCAGTGTGCCCGACCACACATTACGACCTGTCTTTCCAAACAGTCTCTCCAAAAGCGACTTGTCCTCTTCCCCTTGCGATCAGACCATGGAAACGAACCTAATCAATGTAGTGCGCATACGGGTGGGCCTCTGCCTGCTGGTCTGCCTGCTATCCGTCGGGTTCGCACAGGGGCAAATGCGAGCCCAGGCAGTGCCTGGAGGCACAAATGTGTTCCTCGGCGAGCCCTTTTCGCTCGGTATCCAGGTCGTGACCCCGGGTGCGCGCCCCTCGCTCCCCAACATGCCAAAGATCCGCGGGTGCAAAATCGCCTATCGGGGCATGCAGGGCCCAAACACTTCGAGACGCACCACCACCATCAACCGCAGAACGAGGACGGTGTCCACGTCCACCTATCTGATCCAGTACGAGCTTACGCCGGGGGTTCTCGGCTCCCTCATCATACCAGCTCTGACCATCCGGGCAGGCAAGGACCAGGCCCGCACGAAACCTGTCCGGGTCAACGTGGGAAAAGCCACCCCCATATCCGGTATCGAACTGGTCGTGCGACTCTCCAAAGACCAGTGCTACGTCGGCGAACCGGTCACGGTCACCTGGACGTGGTACATCAACGCCGAGATCGACGGACGGCGCTGGAACTTTTCCATCCCCATGCTCAATCATCCCGCCTTCGAGTTCCCCGAACCGGTTTCCACCCCACCGGCGCCGCAGACACGCAACGCCGTGCGCATCCCACTGGGAGACAGTCGCCAAGTCATGGCCGTGCAAAAGCGAGTGCGCTACAAGGGCAAGGACTGGACGGCTGTCGAATTCAGCCGGGTTCTGATCCCAGGCAAGCCGGGCACGTTCTCGCTGCCCCGCTCGACGGTTTCCTGCAACGTGGTGACCGGCTACCGAACACGCCGGGGGTTCTTCAACTCTCGTGAGCCCACCTACCAGCAACGCCAGGTTCACTCCAACACCCCTCGGCTGAAAGTCCGCCCAATGCCCCAGCAGGGACGCCCCAAAAACTACAGCGGGAACCTCGGCACATTCTCCATCAGAGCCAACGCCAAGCCCACCACGGTCAATGTGGGCGATCCCATCACCCTGACACTCTCCATCGCCGGCCCATTTCCCGAGTCGATTCGCCCCCCCGATCTGACCCAGCAGGAGAACTTGGCCAAGAGCTTCCGCGTCGGCAGGGACGAAGAATCCGGCACCCACGCATCCGGACGCATGATCTTCACTCGGATTCTACGGGTTCTCAACCCGGATGTGAAGCAGATTCCCCCCATCGAGCTTTGGTACTTCGACACACGCCAGGGCGAGTACCGAGTCTCCCGCAGCAAGCCCATCCGCATCGATGTGAAGGCGACCAAGATCGTGACCGCCCTCGACGCGGAGGGGACCGGCGCCGTGTCTCACACAGGACGGAGACTGCGGGCTTTCACCCAGGGCATCTCCCACAACTACGACGACTTGAGCGTGTTGGACAACCAGCAGACTGGGCTTGGCACTTGGTTTGGTTCGTCTGCCTGGCTCTGTCTGCTTTTCCTTCCCGTTGCCGCCTACGCATCTCTTCTGGGCGGTTGCACATTCGTCCGGATTCGCAACGGAGATCCACGCGCATCTCGGGCCCGAAAGGCCCATGCCCTAGCCAGAAAGTCACTGCGCGCGATCCATCCGGATCAGGATTCCGCCCATGCCGACATCCTGAACGCCCTTCGTCAGTTTCTCGGCGCGCGACTGGACTTGGCCAGCGGGGCGCTCACATTCGCGGACGCCCGAACGCATCTTGAGGGACGCGGGGTGCCACACGAGGCGCTGCAAGTGCTCGAAACTCTGTTTTCGAGCTGCGAAGCCGGACGCTACGGTGGAGGAGTCGGCATGGGCACTGCCGCACAACTGCGCACCACTGCCCTCGAGCTGGTCGACAGCCTCGAAAAACAGTTGAGGAGGAAATGACCATGCGGCGATTCCTCCCCCTCCTCGCAATGTTCCTCGCACCCGCACTCCTCGGACTGGGCATCGAACAGCAATCCCTGTCCCCCGAGCAGGTTTCGGACCTATACACGCAAGCCAAGGCCTGCTTCCGCAAAGGCAACGAGCTTGTGAAGAACGATCCGAACCAGGCCCGCGAGCAGTTCCGCATGGCCGTCCTGCGCTTCGAACGCATCGTGCGCGAAGGCGATGTGGAAAACGGACGACTCTACTACAACATCGGCAACACCTACTTCCGGATGGGGGATGTGGGAAGAGCGCTTCTAAACTACCGGCGGGCCGAGAGGTACATACCCAACGACCTGAACCTGCAGCAGAACTTGGCCAATGCACGATCCAGACGAACGGATCGCGTTGAGGAGTCGGAGGGCAAACGAATCCTCAGGACTGTCCTCTTCTGGCACTACGACTTCTCCATGGGACAACGGGCCCGGGCATTCGCCGTCCTCCACGTCCTGTTTTGGTGCCTATGCTCCCTGAGGCTGTTCAAACGAATTTCCTGGGTTTCCTGGTCTGTCGTCCTCTGCGGCCTTCCCGCGCTACTACTCGCCGCCTCGCTGGCGTCGGAGGCAATGCACGAAGCGCGAGTCCGCCCTGGTGTCGTGCTGGCGCGGGAAGCCATCGCCTACAAAGGAGATGCCGACACCTACGAAAAGGCGTTCACGGAGCCTCTCCATGCAGGAACGGAGTTCGTGGTGATCGAAGACCGCGGGCAGTGGATCGAGATCCAACTTGCTGACAGACGCACCTGTTGGCTTCCCGCTGGAGATATCGGGATGGTGCGCGGCACGACCCCCGACGAGACCCGGCAATAGACAACCGAGGTTGACGAATGAACATCCTGAAACGCACGGTGCTGATCTGCACCATGGTCTGGACAACAATGGAGGCACAGGTGAAGGCGGCAGACAGGCAAACCATCACAGTCGAGTCCATGACAAGAATCGTCTTCACTGGCGACAGCCAGACCTGCGGGCGAAATCTCGCCATTGACTATCCGCAGATTCTCAGCTGGGAACTCCCCGCGCGGGTTGTCAACACCAGTGTCGGGGGCAGCAATTCATCCGCCCTTCTCCGTCCCATGAAAAGTGGCAAGGTCCGCATCGCCAAAGGCGAGACGACACTCCACGGCGACCGCGTCCACTGGGGCATGGGCCCCTTCCCCGGCATGTCCGTGACCGTGCATGGCCAGCAATACACCATCGACCACGTCCACGAGCACTATAGAACCCCCGACACCGAAATCATCATCACCGAACCCGCACGGGAAAGCTACGAGGGCGCGGACTGCGCGGTGGAGCCAGGCTGGGATGTGCGCGTGGCAAACCACAGACCCGACATCGTCACGCTCATGTACATCAACGATGGCAACATGCCTCCCCCGAAACGTCAGGACTGGCGGGAGATGATCCGGCGAATTCGATCCATGGGAGCCGTGCCCGTGCTCATGAGCCCCGTCCCGGTCGACAGCAATACGGA
>JAGLDW010000778.1 GCA_023145395.1 Lentisphaeria bacterium
AGGTAGTGATGGGATTGGCGACGCGGGGAGGAGCAGGGGTGCTGTATTGGTGAACGTGCACCGTTGATGGAACTCAACGGTTGGCTGCGAGGGCGTCGTTCCAGTCGTGATCTGGTGGTCCCAAGCGTTGGATCGAAGGGTGGCGGGTGATCATCTGGCGACTTGCCGCGTTGCCGGGTGCGTCGTCGTCGAAGCCGCAGTAGATGTGGTAGCCGCGAGCGATCAAGGGAAGAAGCCAAGGTGGATCGGGGCGAACGCCCGCGGTCGAGATGCAGATGCACGTCGAATGCAGTTGGAAGCAACTGATCGCATCAATGGCCGATTCGCAGAGCACGATCTTTTGAGATCCTGGAACACCGATCCAGAAGTATCCATCGTCCTTGGACGTGCCGGGCGCCAGTCCACGCCAGACTCGCGCACCGGTGCCACGCAACTCGGCGCCAATCGCACGGTTGGGTTTCCCCGCCACCATCAGGAAGACCGCATTGCCACGCTGGTCGGCATACACTTTCCCTGCGTCGATCAGGGGTTCGAGAATGCTCGCCGCCACATGACGTTGCTCGGTAAGATATCGGCGGACACGTTCCAGCTTCGCGAGATTCGCTAGGGGTAGGCGGAGCCCGCGAAGTGGAGTTTGAGCGTCGCCGCAAGAAAAAGAGGAAGAAGATGCCTGCCAGCAAGCAGAGGTAGAAGACGCAGCGGCACGGGCGGAACCCAGATGCTGCCGGAGCCATCGGATCGCCGTAGCGGCATCCATCTCTCCCAGGTGCATCACCAGATCGATCGCCCCGCCACCCCCTTCGTTGCGATACCAGTTGTAGAACTTGGCGCCCGTTACCGAAAGAGGACCACGCTCGGTGCGCCATTGAGCCCGGTCGCGCCGATCCCGTTCCGCGCCCCAATGCGTTAACACGGTCTCCAACGGGATCGAGCGGACGGCGTCGGCTTGTCGGCGGAAGTTGCGAAGCGTCATGGCACGCTACGGGTCGAGCTTGTCGCGCAGGCTTTTGCAGTTCTTCATGTTGGTGACATGCGAGTTCTCGGTCAGTCGATCGAGCAAGGCGGCCGTCAGTTGCCCGTTGTGCAGAAACGTTCCCCATTCGGCGAAGCCCAAGTTGGACGTAATGATTGTCGTTTTCTTCTTGTGCCGCTTGTGCATCAGCGTAAAGAACTGTCCCACCTGCGCCGGTTCCACTTCGACGTAGCCCACTTCGTCAATCACCAGACAGTCGTAAGAGAGATATCGCTTGAGCACCTTTCCCTCGCTGCGGTCGGCCAGCGATTGGAAGAGTTCCTGGAGCAACTCGGGAAACGTCACGAAGTAGCCCCGATGGCCGCGATCGATCGCTTGCAGCAGGAAGGCCGTGGCCAACCCGGTCTTGCCGCACCCGGTGGGCCCCAGCCAGACCATGTTGCGTTGCTTGGTCATATAGTCGAAGCTGTCGTAATACGACAGGATCTTCTTGCGGTCGAGTTTCGGCTGCCGCGAGAAGGGGAAGGTCTCCATCTCCAGCATCTCGGGAATGTTCGCACGCTGCCGCCGCAACAGGCGGGCGTTTTCACACTTCGCTCGGTATTCTTCCTCCAGGACGTACTTCAAGAGTCGCTCGGCCGAGTAACGCCCTTGCCGGGCGGTCGCCAAGTACTTGTCCCAATGCGATAGCAGTTTCCCCAAGCGAAGATACTTCAGCATGATGGCGAATTCTTCGTCCATGCCCCCGTTTGGTTTACTGGGATCGGTCGTCATCTTCGTTCTCCTTTTCTTCTTCGAACAACTGGTCATAAACAGAGAGATCGGGTTCCTCGGTCAGGCAGCCTTCCTGGTAAGCGGGTCGCTGCTGAAAGTCTTCATCCACGTCCGCTCGGGGAAGAACGTCTTCTTCTTGACTCATACACAGCCAGGCGATGCGCCGCACGGTGGCCAAGTCCACAATGCGATAACGCAGTGCTCGCTGGGCCGTTTTGACAAACACGCTGCAAGTCACTTTGCGGCTGAAGGCGAACAGTTCCCGGGTGAACCGATGACGCTGAACACCGGGAGCCTTCAGTACGAAGTCCAGATAGGCTGCCACTTCGCTTCCCATGGCACGAAGGCGTTGTTCCTCGTGCTTGGCATCGCGGCGGCGTTTCTTGGGTTGATGGCGTGGTTCGGGTTGGCCGGGAGGACTGTAGTGTTGTCCGCGCACCCCGTCCGGCGGCAACGGGTACTCGCCCAGACAGGTATGCTGCTGAAAGATTTTCAAGTGGTCCGCGTACTGCAGCACCTTCACGTCGTCGCGGCGACTGCCGGGGACCCAGTAGTAGTTGGCCCCGAAGGCGAGATAGCCATACTGGTCGGTGCCTCGTTGGCGCGTCTGATAGGGAGCGGGAAGATATTGTGGCAGCTGGTGCAGATAGCGGCGCTCGTGCTCGAAGGCTTTCGCCGGAATCAGGTGTGTCTTGGCCTGAGGCCGATGCTCCATGCGCTCGGTGGCCCACTCGCGTGCCTGCGCATTGAGGTCTTCCAGAGAGTCGAAAATCCGTCCGGGGAGGAAGTTCGTTTCGACCGTCCAGAAACTCCTTTCGTTGCCAGCTTTTCGATTGGGATGATTGATCGCATGGCAGGCGAACTGAAAACCGTAACGCCGGGAGAAGGCATTCATCTCGGGAACGATTACCGCTTGCCCACCCGCGCCACGCAGACGAGCCAGATTCGTGTTGTCGATGATGCATCGCTTGGCCGAGTAGCCCCAGAACATCAACGCCTCATGCAGAAAGCACTTCATCACGAACCGATTGAACACGTGGTACAACTTCAAGTACCGCCGCTTTGAATAACGCAGGTAGAGTAGGCTGGCGATCAGCTTCGTCCGCCGCCCGGAAAGCTTCACCTGATAGATCGTGGTGTCATGCTGCATCTCGGCGCCCGGCTCATCGGGCACGCGGTCGCAGCGAACCGGTTGGTTGCGGCCGAATCCCAAGTTGCTCAGCATGCGGGTGAGCGTGGAATAGGCGACTTGGATCTGTTCTTCCTCGATCAGCTTCTCGTGGATTCGCTGAAGCCAACCGTCGCACTCGTGGTAAAGACGCTCGAGCAGTTCGGGATCGATCTGAATTTTATCCTTCCGCTCTTTCCGGGTGATCTTTCCCTGATGGCGGACAATGGTCCGCACCGCATTGCGGCTGACGTGCAAGCGGCGGCTGATCTCCCGCAGGGACATCCCTTCAGTGTGCAATTGGAAAATGGCATTACGCATGTCCGGATCGATCATGAAACTCCTCCATCTTTTTGAAGAACAATTCCCGCCGGCTGAGCAAGCTGGCGACTAACAGATTGGCTTGGGCGTGGAAGGCACGCGTTTGCAGACGCGGATCGTCACAACGGGTCATCACGTGTTGCACGGACTTCAGCAGCCGTTCCAGCTCTCGCAGCAAGGCGAGTTCGACGTCGTTACAACCCTCGGGGTCCTCGGGGACTGTCTGCATCTGCTGGAGCGACCACTTCCACTTCCCCTCGCCGATCGCCTGACGCAGCGAGCTCGGCCCGCGAAAGTATCCATGGGCCAGCAGTTCGATCTCCCGCACACTCAGACGCTGGCCAGCGACGGCTTGGACGAACCGCTCGATTTCGTCCTGCCCGACACCGTTCATGCGCATGAACGGCCGTAGCGTGACCATGTACGAGTAGGCGGGAAAGCCGCCGCGAAACAGGACCTCTTGCACCCGCTGGCTCATTTCTTTCAGCAGGCTGCGGCGCATGCTCACCCAGCCCTTGCTGCGCGACAACATCTCGGCGACGTCGGCGTTGCTCATATCGTGCATCGTCACCAGTTCGACCACGAACCTGGCTTGTTCGAGAATGCTGAGCGTGCTTTGCTTGGCTACACGCATCAACCTGACGATGCCCATCGCTTCCTCTTCGCCCAAGGAAACATAAGGCACACACTCGATGCCGAGCTTTGCAGCGCAGCGGTAACGCTTGAAGCCGTCCAGCAGCAAACGTCCTTGCGGCGTATCGACCCCCGCCAGCGGTTGCTCAATGTCACGCTCGGCGATCGACGCCAGTAAGCGCGCTTCGACAGCCTCATTCCGCAATCGGTAACTCTGAAAGCGGAGATCCAAGCTCGTTCGTTCCACGGTTTCGCTCATCGGGCGGCCCTTACGGCGGGTGTTGGTTCAGATAACGCAGAACATACTCGCGTCGAGCCTGACTGCCGATGCTGCGTTGTCTCATTCTTTTTCGCAGCGCGGCGACGAGTTCATCGCGGCCGATTGTTCTGCCTTCGATGATGCTCGCGACCATCACCACATACGGCAGGATGCGTGAATTCAACAGAGTTGATTCGTCGAGAAGCAGACCTTCCAACGGTAACGCCGTGTTTTCTGACGGGGACGCGTTCTCGCACGACGCTTCCGGAATCGTGTGAGGCGCCGCGGACTCGCTCACCGATTCCGCCCCGGAGAAGATCACGCTGGTGGTGTTGGAAGGTTTTTCCGAGGCGGGTTGCCCAGCAGGAGATGGCGGCGCGTCGACATCGCCAGGAGAAGGGGTTTCGTGGTCATCTCCAAACTGGCTGCGTTTGCCGTTGAGACGCTCCTTGTTCTTTCTGCCCTTGGGCGTTTGATAGTGCCTTCTGCTCCGCTTATTGGCGAGTTGGCGACGATTGCACTGCCGGCAGCCGAACGGGCAGTGGAGATTCTGCCGGCCCGCGTTACGAGGATGAGTAAAGAAGCGAATCCCGCAGTGGCAGCAGTGTACCGCGCAGTCTTGCAAATCAGGACGATCGCGCAAGACGGCATCCAGCGTGAGTTGATACTGACGAACAAGCGGATGAGCGCGGTCGGCTTGGTGCCAATCCTCGCGAAAAGCAAAAACTTCCGTGACAGCTACAGCAAAAGCGCCAGATTCTCGGTTAAGATATCGATAGTTTTGAGCATGTCCTCGTCCTACTCACTCGACGCCAAAACATCGAGGGGAAGGGCGAGGATTTTTCATGCCTGAGCAACAAAGACAGCACAACTGATTCGCGCAATCGATCCTCGCGCCACCACCCAGCCAACCTTCTTCTCTTGCTTAACCAACCTACCTTCGCCACACGTCCCTTAATGCGCTACTTGGAAAGAAAAACCGAGACGCTGACAGCGCTATGAAAAGGTGCCCCTACTTCTTCTTTTCCAAGTAGTGGGTCGATATACCTGAGCAAGCCTGGGTCAATTCAACTGAGCGACATTAAGCAATACACGGGCCTTGACAGACTGAGCACTTATGTACTGTCGGACATGAAGGATGACCCCGAACTGGCGGCAGTATTCGAGGATTGTGGCTGTGCGCATTTGTTCAGCATGACCGAAGAGGAAGTAACTGATCGACAACTGCGTGGATCAGCAGCAGACGTGCGAAAGTATTTGGGTGATCGCCTTGATCGAGCGGTTACGCAGATTCGGCAAAGAACGGCTGGGGTTCGCAATGAGTGAGCTTTCGTTGGTTCGGCCCAGTGCTAGATGGTGGCGAACGATTCCACTGTCAGCAATAG
>JAGLDW010000779.1 GCA_023145395.1 Lentisphaeria bacterium
GCAGCAGGGGCCTTGGACTACACCAAGTCTCCCCGGCATCCCCTGAAACCGTATACCAGATATACCCGCTCATGCTGCGCATCGTGCAGAACAAACGCCCGTCCGGAAGAAGGATCAGGCTGGGCTCCTGAGCGATGGAGAGCAACGGATCCCGGTAGTGCGGAGCCCGCAAGGCCTGATCGCCCCAGGCAAAGTGGCTGATCTGCAGGTCGCCCGGTTCCGGGTCGTCATCCACGTTCTCGAAGCGCATGAACTCCACCACAGATTCGTGCGCCGTCCACGAATTGGTGGGATTCGCCCTGCACTTCTGGGGGCTGAGCCAGCGTGTGAATCCCACGAAGTACTTGTCGTTGGACAAGCGTTCCGGTCTTTGCCAGACAATCCAGTTCGACGGCATCTCGGGATCGTCGTGATCATAGAGGGGACTCTTGGGCATGGGCACTGTCTGCGGCGCGCTCCATGTGGCGCCCGCATCGTCGCTGCAGACCACATCCATCGTCCCCGTCATCTGGTGGTGGTAGTCGATCTTGCCCGTGAACTGGTTGTAGACCACATAGATGCGACCGCTTGCCGACACCATGGGAAAGCCCCAACTGGCCTGCATCCCCTCCTTCGGGCGCGGGCAGCCCGCCAGCAGCTTGGGCGCAGTCCACGTCTCGCCTTCATCGTCGCTGCGTGCAAAGACGATACGGTGGTCGCCAGCGCCCTCGTAGGAGCTTTGCGTCCAGACAGCCATCAGCGATCCGTCCGGACCGTCGAACACCAGAAAATGCTCGTTGCCGGTGTCGAAGGTGCTTCCGTCCACACTTTTGGGGCTGTACACCACGTAATCGGGGCAACTACGATTCCGCTCAAGGTCCAAGTCCATATTCCGATCCTCTCAACACTCCATGCAACGGGGATGCGACAACATTCTCAAAGTAGGCTCTGCGAGGCGCATGGCAAGGTCCCTGTCAAACCCGTCGCGAAAAGTCCGGTGAAAAAAGTAATCGGTCACCGGTGTTCAGTTATCGGCGAGCATTGACCGATCACCTGCCACACAATCCCCTTTCGCAGTACTTCTTGCCATGCGGGTGTGATCATCTATAGTCGTGCGCTTGACTGTGGACACCCAAGAACTCCCACTAGAGGCGTACGAACCGTGATCGGCATCTCGAAACTCTATTGTGGCACGGTGGAACCCTCCGACGCTCTGCGCTACGGACGACGCGCAGGGAAGCTGCCCAGCCACCTACTCCAATTCAGCGCGGACAAGAAACCAGTCGTGGTCTGGAATATGACCCGCGCCTGCAACCTAGTTTGCCGCCACTGCTATGCGGTGACGGCATCCGCCGACCGCCCCGAGATGACCACCGAGCAGGCGCGCGCCATGATCCGCGACCTGGCCCACTTTGGCTCTCCCGTGTTGCTCTTCTCGGGTGGCGAGCCCCTTCTGCGGCCCGATCTGATCGAACTGGCCGAGTTCGCTGTGGAGCAGGGCCTGCGCGCCGTCATCTCCACAAATGGCACCCGGATCGATGAAGCGGTCGCCAAAAGGCTCAAGACTATCGGTCTTTCCTATGTCGGCGTCAGTCTTGACGGTGGGCGGGAGCAACACAACCTCATGCGCGGCAGCGCCGATGCTTTCGACCGCGCACTCGCCGGTATCCGTGCCTGCAAGCAGGCTGGGCTCAAGGTGGGGCTCCGACACACTTTAACCCGTGAGAACGCCGACGACGTCGACGAGATCTTCGATCTGATCGAGCGCGAGGACATTCCCCGCATCTGCTTCTACCACCTCGTCTACACCGGGCGCGGTGAAACCATCGCCAACCTGGATCTCGACCACGCGCAGACACGCAGAACCCTCGACACCATCATCGACCGGGCCGCCGATCTCCACGCCCGCGGACTCCGCAAGGAAATTCTCACCGTCGACAACCACGCCGATGGCCCGTACCTCTACATGCGGCTCTTGCGAGAAGACCCGGAGCGCGCGGAAAAGGTGCTCGAACTGCTCCGCATGAACGGCGGCAACAGCACTGGGCACGGCATCGGCTGCGTGAGCTGGGACGGTGCTGTCCATCCCGACCAGTTCTGGCGGACGCGCACGCTCGGATACGTCACGGAACGACCGTTCAGCGAGATCTGGACCAACCCGCAGGACGCCCTCCTTCAGCAACTCCGAAACAAGTACCCGCATGTCACAGGCCGCTGCAAATCCTGCCGCTTCCTCGACGTCTGCGGGGGCAATTTCCGTGCCCGCGCCGAAGCGACCACAGGCACTCTCTGGGGCGTCGATCCCGCCTGCTACCTGACCGACGAGGAAATTGGCATTGCCTAGTAGCTCCCACCACCGCCCGCACCACGTCTCCACCAGGGGTGGGAAGCTTCGAGTGGTCGCCTGGGAGCTTACGCGCCGATGCCCTCTGAGCTGTCTGCATTGCCGCGGCAGCGCTTCCGACCGCACGCACACGGGGGAACTCGACACGGCCGAATGCCATCGTGTCATCGACAGCATCGCCCGCTTCGCAAAGCCCATGCTCATCCTCACTGGCGGCGAGCCGATGACGCGCGACGATCTCTACGACATCGCGTCCCATGCGGCCGAGGCAGGCCTCCGTCCCGTGCTCGCGCCCTGCGGCGCGCTGATCAACCCCCAGAGTGCAAAACGGATCCGCGACGCAGGCATCACCGCCATCAGCATGAGTCTCGATGGGCCCACCGCAGTGGAACACGACGCCTTCCGCGGCGTCCCGGGCGCTTTCGAACACGCCATGAATGGCATCCGGTACATCAGGGACGCGGGCATTCCCTTCCAAATCAACACGACAGTGACCCGTCGCAATGTCTCGCAACTCCCGAAAATGCTCGAGCTGGCAACCGGACTCGGCGCGAAGACCCTGGATCTGTTTTTCCTAGTTCCCACAGGACGGGGGGCGCAACTGGCGAACGAGGAGATTGACTCGGAGCAATACGAAGCGGCGCTGGAATGGGCTGCTCGTTCGGTGCTGACCGCATCCATCGCTCTGCGCACCACCTGTGCTCCGCACGTGGTGCGCGTTGCGGCCCAGGCGGGAATCAAACCGCCCGGGGGACGGCCTCTGGGGGGATGCTTGGCCGGACGCGGATTTGTCTTCATCTCCCACCGTGGAGTGCTCCAGCCCTGCGGATTTCTCGCCGTGCCCTGCGGAGATCTGCGCGAGGCAGACTACAATTTCCAGACACTGTATGAGAACTCACCCGTCTTCCAGAAGCTGCGCGAGCCCGACCACTACGGAGGGAAATGCGGCGTCTGCGAGTTTCGGCGGAGCTGCGGGGGATGCCGGGCACGGGCCTTCGAACAGACGGGGGACTACCTGGCGGCGGAACCGCGCTGCAACTACGTTCCCGCAGCGCTCCCACAGGAGCCTCGCACAGCAGATGGAGACACGCCGTGAAGGAAGAGTTCGACAAGAAGGCATTGGTGGCGCTGCAACGTGGTCTGCCTCTCCAGACCGCCCCTTTTCGTGTCATGGCCGACGAACTCGGGTGCCCTGAAGACGAGCTGCTCGAGCGGATCGTCACTTGGCAGGAAAACGGGGTGATCCGGCGTGTCGGCGGAGTCTTCCATTCACGGCGCATGGGTTTCCGCAGCGTCCTCTGCGCCTGCTCGAACAAGAGTGGCAAGGAGCTTGCGGAGCTCGCAGAAAAGCTGCAATCCACCAGCGGAGTCACGCATTGCTACGAGCGCGAACCCCTGACGACGAAACAGGAAGGGATGTTCGGCGCCCCGCGCCTCTGGTTCACCTTCCTCGCCGAGGACCGGGAATTTGAGAACAAGCTGGCAACGCTCTGCGTGCGACTGGGAGAACAACCCGTGCATATTCTGCCAGCGGTGCGACGCTTCAAGACGCAGGTGATCCTGGGCGACAGCCGCAATGTCCCAGCCCACGGAAAGGAGATGGAATCGTCCACTCTACCCCCTTTGACAGAACGGCAGCGGAATATCGTCGCTCTTCTCCAGGGCAATGTGTGCGTGGCACCCAGGCTTTGGGTGACGCTCGCGAAAGACCTCGGGATTCAATCGGCGGATCTGCTGTCGGACTTGCACGAGATGCGAGCGCAGGGGCGTCTGAAGCGCGTGGCTGCGGTTCTACATCACCAGCAGGCTGGCTGGCGCGCCAACGCCATGGCGCTATGGCGCGTGCAAGAAACGGATATCGAGCGGCGTGGACAGGCGCTTGCAGCGCAGCCCGAAGTGACGCATTGCTACGCCCGCCCGCCCTTCCCAGGCTTTCCCTACACCCTCTACGCCATGCTACATGCACCCGACTGGGAGAGACTGGACAGGCTGGCTGTGCGAGTTGCGAAGACCGCACTGCTCCCTCCTCCGTTTCTGCTCGCCTCCCGCCGCGAGTTCATCAAACGCAGCCCCCGCTACGTGGTAACGCCTCAGTTACGTGGGCACACGGCGGTTGAGGGCAACCG
>JAGLDW010000078.1 GCA_023145395.1 Lentisphaeria bacterium
TCCTGCCAGGTGTCGCTGGGCTCGACTGCGATCTTCGCGGCGGTGCCTAGTTGCCCGGAGACGGACACGTTGGCGTGCGTCGCCGTGCCGCGTGCTTTGAAGCGGAGAATGTATTTCCCCGCTTTGCGCAGGCGCATTGGTTGGCTGCGCGTGGTGATGCGGTCCTTGGGTCGGAGGAACCGGAGGCAGGAGCTGCCTTCCGCAGGATTGTCCTGGCTCCATCCCGGCCAGCCTAGGTCGCCAGTGCGAGGGTGGTTGATGGTCCAGCCTCGGGGCGGCCAACTTGGAACGCCGCGTTCGAAGTCCCCGTTTCGGAGCAGATTCACGATCCGTCCGCGGAAGCTCTCTGTCAGCTTGGCTTGTACCGCCAAACTGGAGTCTGGCGCGTACCGGATGAAAACTTCCGTAGCTTCCCGCAGGAGCCCGGTGACAGTGGATCGTGCTCTCGCATTCAGGATCGGATCCCAGCGATTCTGGATGAGAATATCCGCGTTGGCGTCACCGGCGCCGATCGTGTAGCGCCCCGGCTCGCGCGGATCCAGTTCCGCGAACGCGATCAGCTCGCCATTGTCCGCAACGGCTGTTTCGAGCTCGACTGCATAGCTCCCCGAGCTGTCGGTCACCGTCAATGTCACCGGCTTTGGCGGTAGGGTCAGGTCCATGGCCGGATCGATCCACAGAATCTCTTCCCCCGCTTCGGGGAGTTCGACTTCGAGACACCCGTCATTCCAGGCAAAGGGGAGGGGGCTTGCCTGGTTCGGGTTGTTGGGCGGCGCCGTGAAAACTGCTTTCGGGCGGCGCGGCAAGCGGAATGTGGCTTTGCACTCGGCGCCATGTTTGATCTGGATCTGGCCGCCGCCCGGTCCCGGCAGGCGCGCTGCGTCGCAGGCGCCATTGGAAGAGAACAGGATCTTCCCGGCAACGGCGAGACGGGCACCGTCATGCAGGACCCACTGGTCCACCTCTCCATCGTCCTTGCGTCGGACGCTGACAACGCGTGCGTCCGTCTCCAGGCCGGCGATGGATACGGAGGAGCGGACAGTAGTCGTGCGGGTCCGGAAGAGCACTGTCTCGGTCACGTCCCGAACCTTGAAAGAGACGCCCAGCGCATCGTCGGACTTCAATCGAGCGACCTCCGAGGCAACGGGCCCATCGTGGTCCGCAAACACGTCCATCAAGGCTAGAATGCGTTCGTCTCTGCGCTTTTTCTTGGTCGTGACCCGGATGTTGTAGTGTTGCGGAAAGGCATCGGTGACTCGGCAGAACGACTTCGTTTTCAGAGGATATGGCCGGTCGTTGTTCTGGGTGTAGCTCAGGTTTCCGGGGGCGAGATGTTGCACGCGCAGGCGTTGTTCCTGCTGGCTCACGACCAGAGTTGCGGCGGGCTCGTCCAGTTGCGCTTCCTGGAATGTGTTGAGGACCCAGCTGAACTCCGAAGGCTCTGTTGCGCGCAGCTCGTCGTGCACGATGAACACGTCCGGGCGAAGGAACAGCACGGTGCGGTCGAAGACCTCGAGCTGATCCGGATAGGCCTTCGCCGCTTCGCCGATGAAGAGGCAGTGGGCCGACGTGTTGAAGAACGTGCTCACGCGGCCCTTGGATTCGATGCTTTTGGGTTGTCCCTTGCCGTTGACCAGGATTGAGTTGTGCGCTTTGGTGGTGACGCTCCACTGGCTGTGGTACGTGTCGCCGCAATAGGTGTAGTATCCCGCGTCGCAGGCCATGATTTCGCCGCCCGCGTGGAGGACGAAGCCGTTCTGGTCGGCGTGGGAGTGGCTGTGACTTCCCCACGGGCTCGAGCGGAAGAAGATGCGGTTGGCCCGGTGGTCGTGGAACCGGTCGTAGGCTGCGAGCTGCCCGACCTCCGGGAAAAGCCGGGCCTGGGCGATGTCGACAGGTGGCTTGGGCTTTAGGTCGGTGCTCGAAATGTATCGGAAGGGAATGTGGGCCGGATTACAGACCACCGTGTCGCTGTACCACTTCAGCGCGCGGTTCCGGGTCATGTGCGCCAGCAGGCCTGCGATGTAGCCGTCCGAGCCGTTCCCGACCATCGGCTGGAGCAGCGGGTATACATCGCCCCAGTGGTTCCACCAGTAGTTCAGGCTCATGCAGTAGAGCCAGAAATCTCCGGAGTTCTGCAGGCGTGCCTTTTGAAACACATCCACTCCGGTGGCGGATTCCATGGCGAGCAGACCGTCCAGAATGAACCGGAACTTGTGCCCGTAGGTCTGTCCTTCGGAATAGCCCCCGTCGT
>JAGLDW010000780.1 GCA_023145395.1 Lentisphaeria bacterium
TACCCCACAAGACTGAGGCGTTACGCTACGTTCTGCAAGTCACGGAGAGACCTGGATCATAAGAGGTCGGAGAGCCTCGGGCACAACAGCCAGATCAGGACAGACCGCTGGGCGTACGACCTCTTGAAAGTTCTTCTCCATAACCTCTGCCCCTTCATCACTAAGAAGGAGTTGCAGGAACTCGATCGCCATCTCCGGATTGGGGCCATCCTTGACCATGGTGATCCCGTACAAAATGGGTTTTCCCGTTTTGATGGAAGTGGTGTTCTTCTGCATGCCGTTGATTTTCACCTTGACCTTCGCGTAGGTCTCCTTCTCCTTTTCGCTGCCGAGATCGACGTCCTCGGGCAGCTTGAGGAAACTGAGCCGGTGCTGCACGGCAAGCGAGCGGTATTGAAACGTGTAGTCTAACGCCGCGGACTGAAGCAGCGGAATCAACTCGTTGCAGTGAGGCCGAACATTGTTCGGAGCTGTGGCCTTGCGCAGCATTTCGTAGATACTTTTCCCCTGGAGCGCGTCCGCGTAGTGGAGATCGGCCAGTTTCCAGCAGAGCAGCGTGCGATAGCCCACAGGCGCCATGTTCGGGTCCGCGTAGCCGAAGTTCACATCGTCCCGGACGAGTATGTCGAACCAGTTTTGCTCGTTGATGATGTCACGGTGACGCGAGCGATCGGTGTAGGCCACCACCACCCGATTGCGCGCGAACACTCCGACCCAGTCGGCATGCGACGGGATCATCAATCCACGGATCAACGCTTCGTCTGCGCTGGCCAGGATATCGGCTTTGAGATTCAAATCCGTCACTTTCCGGATGGCCAGTCTGCTGCTACTGGATTCGCGGATCACATCCAATCCGGGGTGCCGAGCCTCCATTGCCTTTTCCAGGGCGGAAAACGGGAGGACGAGACTGGCGGCATGGAGAACGATGAGCTTGGTTTTCTTTGGGCGGCGCGGAGGGGTGCTTGGATGCTGTCCGGTGGATTGCTCAGACTCCCCACAGCCAGACAAGGCTAGCACGACCACGGCCACCGTGGCCAGGGTAAGTGCTCTGGCGCGTCTGCTTCCATATCCTTCATTTCGCATCATATGCTTCCTTTGGATCAGCGCGAAAAGTTCATGCCATTCTGGCGAGGTGCCCTCACGGTCATGGGCACGTCAAATGGCCGCAAACATGGGCCTACTCTACAGACAGACAAAATATCTGCCATGCCGGATTGTTGAATAGGGTTTGAAGAGGGAGAGATTGACCACAGAGAGCACAGAGGGCGGCACCGGAACAGGTAACTTTGACAGGATCAACGGGATGGAAGTCCCCAGAGTTCATGCATTTGAGGCTGACACCGCACAACTTGAATGTGCGCACTGCGATTCCCGCGGGCCATGGCGGGAGAGCGGCCCGCGAGCCATGCTTTGCGAATCCCGCGCAGCAAGGACAATTCTAACCACGGATGGGCGCGGATGAGCGAGTTTTTTCTCTATGGTCTCTGTGCTCTCTGTGGTAGAAAAAGAGTCCGAAGTTCTGTCCAGCTAGACCCGCCGCGAAAAGGTTTCGCGGCTCAGGTTCCAGGTTGACAGGTTCAAAGTTCAGAGGTTGAAGCAAGAGAATCTCTCGAAAATGGAGGCAAAACGGCCGGGATTGTTCGTTTTCGGAAACCTTGAACCTTTGCAGGTCTCCCTGGCTGAGCCGGGGACAACCTATCCCAGTTATTTCCGTGCTGTCTCCAAGACCACTTCAATCCCACACAATGTGGGCTTGCCGGCGATGGAAATCAGCTCGACGTTCAGGGTGTCGGCCACCTGAACTCCGCGAAACTCCCTAACCAAGCCCGTTGCTCGCCCGGCTTCCTTGACAATATCAAGTTGCTCGATGACGCGTTTGCCCTGCAGGGCGATGCCAAAGACACGATCGCCAGGCTTCAGATCACCCTGCTCGGCGAAGCAGAGCCGCACCGTGTAGCGAGCCACACTGGCTGTGCCAGCCTTGCACAGCGTGAGTGTGACCTTGCTGAGGCCTTCCGCGCCCGAAGCAGCAACCCAGGGCAACTCCCCTCCCCGCATGCGTGCTGAATGGCGGTAGAACCATCGTGGTTTGGCGGGAGTCACGGCAACTGGGATGTCCGGCGATTCGCCGCCAACGCTTGGGTAGTCCAGCCAGAGCGTCCCATTCTTCGCGCGATGGTCGCCGGGCGCCCCAAGGTTGATGCCGATGCGCTTCACCCGCGCGCCGTCCCAGGTGTAGGTGCTGGTTGCCCAGCTCTCGACACTCGGCATGTGCACCAAGGCCAGAGCCGTGAAGACCGGGTAGTTGCAGGTGCAGCCGCTGGCGTAGTTCGGAGCATTCAGAATGCCAGCACCCGGAATGAGACTGTTCTTGCACCCCGTTCGGAACCCAGCCAGGTTCACGGTTCCCGCATCGCTTTCCGCATCGTAGTAGCCTGCGGTGCTCGAACGGAAAAAGACGAGATTCTCGCTGCAGAGATTCTTGGTGCAGCCCCCGCGCCTGCGGAACCCCCAGGGTACTGTTGTGCCGGTCAGCGCGCTGTGACGCGTCTTCTGCTTGCCGGTGTGCAGGTCGAATCCGTAGAAGTCCGCGTGCGTGTCGTAGTACGATTCCACGATGATTGTGTCCTTGTGCACGAACCAGTTCCACCACATCCGGTGGCGGCCGGACGAGCGCTCCAGTTCGAGCTTGTTGTCCCAAAGAACCGTCCCGTCCGTACCGCGATAGGCGATGAGTCGGACCCACTGCAGCCGTTTTTTCCGGCTCCAGCTCGGCGGATCGGGATCGTGCGAGCTTGGTTGGATGAGGATGTCCTGGTCCGGACAGTACATCAGTTGGTATCCAGTCACGTCGCGATCGACCGCCCATAGCTGTTTTCCCGAGCGTGCGTCGAAGGCTCGGACGGACGGTTGGCTCGGTTGCGGGGTGCCGCGGCGCGCCAGAAACTCGTCGCGATCGATCTCGACGCGGTCGATGCAGAAGACCTTGCCGTTGCCCACGGCAATGGCTTTCTGCGGGAAGCCATACTTTGCTACCTGCTGCCAGAGAACGTCGCCCGTCTGACGGTTCAAGCCCATGATTCGCTTCGTGAATGTGCCATCCCAAGGGTAGAGATTGTGCCAGTAGGCCTTGTCCGGATTCCGGCGCACTCCGGGGTGGCATGCTTCCAGGAGCCGACGGTTCAGGCTCTTCAGAGACAGGTACGGCGTGAAGGCGTACTTCATTCGGTCGCGGTGCTTCTTGACTGCCACACTGGTCTTCTGGACCGCCTCCGCCCGCCTCTCGCCAAGCTTCTCGGTGTCCAGAAGCTCCGCTGGCACGTGCTTCTCCAGCTCGATCTGCTCCAGCAGAAGATTCAGGCTGCGAACAGCGAACTCCCCATCTGTTTCCTCTGCGGACTTCGCAACCTTCGTCAGGGGCGGCCACGTCTTCAGCATTGTGATCAGTGACGACAGCCCGGTGGCATCCAATGCCTCGACATCGGCGGCGACGAACTCGGACTCCACATCCCCAGTCGGGAACTCGGCGCCGACGATGAGCATGTCCTCCCACACACGAAGATCCCCCCAGAAGAGCTTTTGTTCATCCTGGGACTCCAATGTGAAGGTGTGCAGCGTCTTGCCAGTGCTCGGAGACCACACCTCGCAGACTTGTCCGTAGGAAATGTACAGTCCATCGCGATGTGCGACATACCAGGCAGTCGCCCAGCCATCGCCAATGGGGCCAGGGAATGGGCCAGGGGCGGAATAGGAGCGTTTGTTCCGATACGGCTTCTGCTTTGGTATGCCACGCTTCCACAGCACGCGGCCAGTGTAGGCATCGACTGCGGAAATGACACCATTTCCATAGATGAAGAGCCGGCCATCGACCACCCGCGCGGTGCACGGGTCTGAATACCGACTGCGGTAGAGTTTCCTGTTTTCCGTGGCACCGCCAAACCAGAGCACGCCGAGGGGTGCTCTCACGGCTCGATCCCTGCTCATCCACGTGTTGCCGGGTCCTGCGGCCTCGTGCTCCCAGTTCGCAGCGCCCGCAGGGCCGCCGACCTGACGCACAATGGCCAGGTCCGCGGCGAACTCCGCGGTCATCTCATCTTGGCGCGAGGCCAAGTGCCTCGCGAGGCCGTCGCGCTTCGACGCGGGGACTGGCAGACACGCAACGCCGCCGTAGGGGCGGAGAATGGGAAGCACACTCTCCACGAGTCCGCCGGGCACAGAAGCATCCTCCGAGACGAGCAGACTGGCTAGGTACTGAGGGAGCGCCGGGTTTTTCAGATCGCCAACATGCACAGATACACGTTGGCCGAGTTGATCCGCCGCCGCAAGTTTCTCCCGCAGAAGCTGGACGATCCTGGGGTCCTCGTCCATGGCAATGAGCTTGAACTTCGACTGGCGGAGAAGTTCCATCACCAACCCACCATCCGCAAGACCGAGCACAACACAGTAGCCCTGGCGCGTCCCGGACAGTTTTATGAATCTTTGCGCCGCAGCCTCCCACTTCGGAACCGGTGTGAGTTCGGCCAGATTGCGCGGCCACATCCGTGTCTCTGTCCGCTTGCCTCCGAAGCACAACACGCGCCCTTCCCTCGTGGTCACGAAGAGCTTGCCGTCCGCCGCCGCCAGTTCCGACGGCATTCCGCCCGTCTCCGTCTGCCAGATGATCTTCGGCACTGTCTCACCCGGTTTTGCGGTAAGTGCCAGAACTTTTTTTGGCATGGCAATGTAGAGTCGGCTTCCTGCTTTGATCATGGCCATTGGCTTCGTTGTCTCAGGCATTTTCCAAAGCGTCTTGGTGTCGCAGCGAACCAAATGCACTCCGTAATTGCCGGTGTACTTGCCGTATGTCGCCTCGCTCAGATCGTGCCCCTCGATTCCATCGCGTGTCGCCACGTAGAGAAGCTTGCCATCGGATACTGGCAGACATGTGAAGGGTTTGAGGCCTTTGGCTGCGGCGTTCAGGCATAGCGGAAGCATGGTGTCGCGCGCATAGACGTAGCCACCCGCGAACAGCAGCTTTCCCGCCACGGCCACACGCGAGTCACCACCGCCGCCATAGTCCTTCCAACCCGCCTCGGCTCGGGTGATTTCACCCGATGCGGCATCGAGAAACAGCGGTTGGGATCTGCAGGATGGAATGACAAGTGTGTTGCCATCGAGAGCGAGCGCCCCCTGGGGCGAGGTGCCCCAATACGCTTTGTACTGATGATATGCACGGTTTGCGTGAAGCACGCCGCTGCGGTCATTGGTCCAGATCTCACGGCCCGATTCGGCGTCCAATGCGTAGATGGGTACGCCCATGAAGGGCCAGACACCCGCCGCAAAGTACACACGGCCGGCGGCGACCACCGGGCCACCGCGGGCAGGCCACATCGAGCTCAATTGCTCGTTGGCCAGCAACCGGCCCTCTCCCAGGCCACCAAAAAAACGCCAGAGAAGCCTTCCGTCAGCCAACGCGAGACAGTAGAGATAGCCATCGTCCGAAACGACGTAGACGCGTCCATTGCTGACTGCCGGAGCGAGTCGGACGGGACCGTCCGTCCAGAACCGCCAGCGTTCCGCGCCAGTGTCCGTGTTCAGCGCCAGCAGCGAGCCGGTGCGTGTATCACCGAGCAGCACCGTTTTTCCGCTTGGATAGCCGTGAGGAGCAGATAGCCGTCCGGGGCCGGCGAACGCCTCGGAGTCCCATGTCACCTGCCTGGTGCTGGTCAGAATTCTCAATGCGGTCCTGTTTCACTCCAACGTCTGGGGCACAGTCGGGAACTGTCTCCGGGGGCACGCCGACTCTGCTCAGTGCCTTGAGCCTGTCAACCTGGAGCCTGAGCCGCGAAACTTTTTCGCGGCGGGTCTCTCTAGATCGGCGTGGGGCAGTAGGTCGAATAGCGGAAGCCCGGAGACAACGCCAGCTTTCCACCGGGAACAGCGACGGAACTACAGCCGCAGACATAGCAGCTTGGATCCTGCCCAAGCTCATCCGCCAGTTCATCCCACATTTCCCGCGTCTCAGTGCTCACGTACAGCAGCACATCCTGATCCCAGCGTCGCACTTCATTGATGAAAAAGCGGTAGATGTCCGCTCGCACCCGGTGTGGAAAAGGCCCCGCTCTCTGGCCCTTCATCTCCGCAGCCGAATCGCGCGCTGCCACCAGGCACTCCGGATCCAGCAATTCGGCAGGCAATGTGCTGACCATAGTCTCGTAGGTATTCCAGATGTAGAGACAGAAGCCGATGGATTCCGGCTTTGTCCGCTTGAGCATCTGTTCGATGATCCAAGCGTATTCTTCACGCCAATTGCGGATGGGAATGATGGGTTTGAACTTGTAGCGGACGGATATGTCCATTTCCTGACATCTGCGCGCCGCTTCGATACGATCAATGGCGCTGACGCCTCCAGGCTCAATGTCCCGTGCCACGCCCTCGCACGTCGTGCTCCAGACGCCGACCAGACGGTCGCGATGGGGCAGATCAGCCAGCCAGTCCACATTCGAGCTTGCCGTGTGAAAATGACCATAGCGCCCGTCGTATTCCGCCAATTTCCGGCTGAAAAGATCATGCAGGCCATACTCGGGCTCGAAGGCAATCAGGTCTGCGCCACTCAGAATCATGCGGAAGACCTTGTTCCACGGATTGGCTTCGATGATCGGTCCCACGATCTTCTCCATGTACTCTTCCAAGTTGAGCGCGATGGTCAGGAATTTGCCTGCCCGGCCTGCTCCGCAGTACAGACAGCCATGCGGACAGCCAGCCATGGTGCCAAAGTTGAAAGTGGGCCAACAGACTGAATTGTTCTTCTGATCCAAGCTATGCGGATGTTGATCGATCGCCTTGATCATGTGTCCAAAGATGTAGTCTAGCGTGGACAGCGGCGTCCCCTCGGGACAGCGGCTCAACAGCGGTTTGAGATCAGGCAACTTGGCACGCAGATCCATGGTCGTGAAAACCAGCGGGCGCATCCATGTCCGCGTCTTACCGGCAGGGACTGTTTCAGGCGGCCAGAGTCGCTGAAGCTCGCCCACGACCTCTCCCAGGTTGTCGTCCGTGATGCGGACGATCTCGGACGGTTGCTCGCCAAGTCCCCCGAGCATGCACTCCAGGCGCGCAACGCAAATCGGATCGTCAAACACACGATCCAGCACGTAGACTCTGAGAGGGGTCAGCGGGTACATATTGTCTACTCCTATTTCATCCATGGGAAGACGGATCCAACACCATGCACAGGAACTCCATGCATGTCAACCTAGGGTCCGCACGAAAATAACTTCACATTTTGGCGAGAGCGTCGAATGGTCAAACGCAAGGCACGAGGAGAGCGCAGACCCGAGGGTCTGTAACCGACGAGCAACGAAGCGGTTGGTCGCGCGGCCCCTAAGGAGATTCACAATGGATACTGCAAAACGTCTCTGGTACACGAAGCCTGCGGCGGAATGGATCGACGGGCTACCGATTGGAACCGGACGCCTCGCGGCCATGGTGCTCGGTGGTGTGCAGCACGAGCGACTGGCGCTCAATCACGAGTGGCTTTGGCGCGGCGTGAACCGCAAGCGCAAAAATCGCAAGGTAGCGGATCGGCTGCCTGAAGTCCGCCGCCTGCTGCTGGCCGGGGAGTACGCGGAGGGGACGCTCGCGGGTAGCTGCGCCTTTGGTGCCTGGGAGGAGCACAGATGCCCAAACCGAATCGATTCCTATCAGCCCGCCGGTGATCTTCTCCTCGACTTTGTCCAAGGGCCTCCCTACGGGTACCGGCGTGAACTGGATCTGGATTGCGGACTCGTCAAGGTGACCTACGGGTACCCGGGACCGACCGGCGCACGGGTGACGCGCGAGGCCATGGCCCATCTTGGACTGGACCTGATGCTCATCCGGGTAACGGCGACCGCACCCGACGGCGCAACGAGGCCCCTCACCATGCGGATTCGTCTCGATCGAACCCCGGACCCCGACTGCGACCTGGACATCAAAGCCACGGCCGAAGCGCTGCGTATGGAAGGGCGCTTTGACGGGGGAATCTCCTTCGCCGTAGGCGCGCGTGTCTTCGCCTTCGGGGCAGACGTCCAGTGCCAGGCGGATGGCAGGGAGATTCTCGTCCGCGACGCCGACGAGATCATTGTAGCTGTGGATGCGGGCACGTCGGTGTCGGGAGATATGGACTGCGCCCGGCTCGCCGCACTCGAAACTCCCCGCTGGGACGAACTGCTGACATCGCAGCGTGCGGAGTTCGCACGGCACGGGGCGGAGTTCGACCTCTCGCTTCCCCTGGACGAGCCAGACCGTCCCACGGACGAGCGCATGCGCCTCCTGCGCGAGGGTGCCGCCGACCCCGCGCTGACCCTTCTCTACCACAACTATGGACGCTACCTCCTCGTGTCCTCCTCGGCCAATGGCAGTCTTCCTGCCAATCTGCAGGGGAAATGGAATGAGAACGTCGATCCGCCCTGGAATGCGGACTATCACCACGACATCAACCTGCAAATGAACTACTGGCCCGCCGAGACGGGTGGAATGCAAGAGTCGGTCGAGGCGCTCCTGCGGCACATCGAACGCTTTATCCCGCATGCACGAACAGCAGCCCGGGACCTGTACGACTGCCGCGGCGTCTACTATCCCCTCCAAACGGATGCCTGGGGACGCAGCACCCCCGAATCCTTCGGCTGGGCCGTCTGGGTCGGCGCCGCCCCCTGGCTCGCGCAGCACATGTGGTGGCACTACGAGTTCAGTCTGGACGAAGACTTCCTGCGAGAGCGCGCCCATCCCTTCTTGCGCGAAGTGGCAGAGTTCTTCGAGGACTATCTGATCGAAGGGGAGAACGGCGAGTTGCTTTGCGTCCCCTCCCAGTCGCCCGAAAACCGCTTCGTGGGAGGCAATCACCAGGGTGCGCCCGTCAGCCTTGGCATCAATGCGGCCATGGACCTCGAACTCATCCATGACGTGTTGACTCATCTCGTGCACTCCTGCGATGTGCTGGACATCGACCGCGAGCGCCAGTCGATCTGGCGCGACATGCTCGCCCGCCTTCCCGAGCCCGGCATCGGAGCCGATGGACGGTTGCTCGAATGGAATGAGCCCTTCGAGGAGGTGGAGCCCGGACACCGGCACATGTCCCATCTCTTTGGCCTCCATCCGGGGGAGCAGTTTTGCCCATTCCGCACGCCAGCGCTGTTCCGCGCCGCGGAAAAGGCGCTTGAGGGCCGGATGGCGGCGGACGGAGGGCACACGGGCTGGAGTCGAGCCTGGGTCGCCTGTCTTTTCGCGCGCCTTGGTCGAGGAGACGAGGCGTTCGAGCACCTCGAACACCTCGTCTCGGACTTTGCCTCCGATTCGCTTCTCGACCTGCATCCGCCGAAGATCTTCCAGATCGAGGGAAATCTCGGCGGCGTGGCGGCCATCCAGGAAATGCTGCTGCAGAGCTATCACGGAGACATGCACTTCCTGCCCGCTCTCCCCGCTGCATGGCCGGAGGGCGCCGTGCGGGGCTTGCGCGCGCGCAACGGCTTCGAAGTCGCGATTCGCTGGCAGGGGGGAAGGCTGGAGCAGGCCGAGATCACTTCCCGGGCCGGTGCGGAGGCGCGCATCGTGGATCCGGACGGCGAACGGGCGGTCTGGGATGCTGCAGGCAAGCCCGTGATGTTCGAACGCCACGAATGGTTTCTCTCGTTCCCTACAGAACGTGGAGCGCGCTACACCGTCAAGTGAG
>JAGLDW010000781.1 GCA_023145395.1 Lentisphaeria bacterium
TCCCCACGTAACTGAGGCGTTACGTCCATAGTCATCCCACGGATGATGGAGTGGTGGAGAACTGGAGGCATGGAGTGCCGCTTCTGAGCTCGAGCTGCGGTGCGCAGCGGCGCCTGAAGGCCAACCGATTGGGAATGGGAGTTTGCACTTTTTGCACCATCTCAAGAATCTGCAACTCGTTGATCCCAAAATGCTCCACTCCTACAACACTCCAGTACTCCATGGGATTGCTGTGTTGCTTGTTCTGGTATGGTGTCAACCTATATCAGGACAAGGCAAGTGCTCAGGTGGTTTTTCCAACCAGTTCGCGGCGGTCGAGCCAGGTGGTGAGCAGCATCTCCGATAGAAGGAACATGGCGGCGAGGACGGCGGCGAATGGCCAGAGCTCGCGCTTTGTCTCCAGCTTGGCAGCCTCTTCCGAAGCCTCTGCGTCGTCGGCTGTCGCGCCCGCTGTCAGGCGTTGTCGCAAATCATAGAGATTTGCCTGCCGCAGAACGGATTCGCGCCGGGATACGTTCACCTGAAGGGCTTGTTCACCGGCCACCGTGACTCCGGGCTGGCTCGTGTCAACGGTGTCCGTGCCCTCGCGCCCCTCACCTGTCACGAGCAGTTCGGGTGGTGCCTGTCCACAGTCCAGCGAGACGATCCCATGGTCGTCCGGAACGGCCGAGGCAAGAAGTTCGCGGATGACCGGCAGGAACGACTGCGTGAGGGGGAAATCGGACCAGGAGGGCTCGAACGCGAATGCACTTGCATAGATTCTCCCCGCTCCGAGCCCACGCTCCACGAGGGCGGGATCGCCGTCGATGGTCTTGAGAAGTGTCTGCACGTCGTCGGATGGCTCGAAACGCACGTAGCGTCGGATCGCGAAGAGAAAGAGGTCGGTTTCCTCGGCGTTCAGGAAGGTGTCGGCGAGAATGCCGTCGGGATTGATCCAGTCGAGCCCGAAGACCTCCCCTGCCGTGTTCTTCCCGGCGATGCCATTGAAGCGGCTCCGCAGCAAGCCGTTTCTGCGCAGGCCATGCCAACCTGTGGCTGCTGCTTCCCCAGGCGTCACGATGACACTGCCCCCTGCGGTCACATACTCCTTGAGATGCTCGAATCCAGCCTCCTCGAAGTAGCCTGCCGCACCGAGAAGCAACACAGCCCGGAACTCCTCGAGTCCAACGGCGAAAAAGGTCTCCACTGGCTCGGAGTCCAGTGAGAACGCGAGCGGATTGGTCTCGTCTTGAACGGCCAATGCCTTCTTCAGGAAGAAAAACTCGTTGGCCTTCCGTGGTTCTTGTTCCCTTGGCACGACGGCGAGAATCTTGACGGGGGGTCTGGCGCCAAGCCAGAGGTGAAACTCGTCGTCGGGTGTGTATCCATCAGCGTCGATGCGCACCACGCCCTTGTCTGTGGAACGCTGTTTGAGCACGAATGCCGCGTTGCGCGTCTGCAAGGGGGGCAGTGAAAGCACTTGGGCCTGGGAATTCTCTCCAGCTCGCAGTGACACGGATCGCTCCTGCGGAGTCGCACTGAAGTTGCGGATCGTCGCCACCACCCGCACGGCGCCTTCGGCCAGCGGAATAGTCTGCACGGCGACTACGCCGAGAGCGTCCTCATCGTCCCTCGCCACATCGATCAGCTCCAGCGTGCAGCCGGTCGGCAAGGATGCCCAGTTGGCGGCCTGCCAGTCCCCCTGCTGAAAGTCGGAGACCACGACCAACCTGCGAACACCGCTCGGGCCAAGCATCGCGAGCGCTTCGGTCCAGGCGGCCTTGTGCTCCCCCGCCAGCAACCCCGGTTGCCAGTTCTTCAGTGCTCTGTCCAGTTCGGCGCGAGAAGTGACCAGCGGAAGGCTCTGTTCCACACCTCTTGAGGAAATCAGCAAGCCAACACGTTCTCCACGTGCGCACTGGCTCAAACGTTCGACAACCGCACGGCGCGCCGCCTCCGAGCGTCCCCAGCCCCCCATGCTTGCCGAACTGTCGAGGAGAAAGACCGTGACCCCGCCTTGCTCCCCATCGTCTGCGCCCAAGCCGCCGATCGACAACTGGGGACGCGCGAAGGCGAGGACGACAGCAACCAGAAAAAGCAGGCGAAGCAGAAGCACGATCAGGTCGCGCAGTCTGCGCCGCCCCTCGCGCGGCAGACGCGCCTTGGTGATGAAACGGATCGAGGGAAAGCGCAGGCGCACCGGAACCTGGCGGTTCATGAGGTGCAGAGCGACCGGAATCGCCAGTGCCGCAAGCCCGGACAGAAACAGGGGAAAGGCAAACGTGATCATACGGACAGAGCCTCCCGCCGGTGCAGATAGGCGGCAAGCATGTGTCCCAGGCTGGCGTCCGTGCGCATCAGCAGGTAGTCAACCTGCTCGGCCAGGCAGCTGTCCTTGATTCCCTCCGTGAAGCTCTGCATCTCCCGCAGATAGTGTTCGCGAACCAGAGTCGGCGCTGTGGCGATCTCTCCCTTGGACTCGGCATCGAGAAATCGGGTGGTGTTCGAGAACGGGAAATCCAGCTCCTCGCCATCGAGGACCTGCAGGACAATCGAGTCGTGATGTGCATGGCGAAAGCGCTTGAGCAAACGGGGAAGATCGGTCTCCGCACCATGGAGATCGGAGATGAGAACGACGATGCCGCGGCGTCGAAAATTCTCCGCCACGTAGTTCAGGACATGCTTGTGGTCGGCGACGCCGGTCGGCTGCAGACGTTGAAGCTCTCGCAGGACGCGGGTCAGGCCATCCTTGCTTCGTCCAGGCTGGATGCTGGTGAGGAGCCCGTCGTTGTAGGCGTAGAGCCCCACGCTGTCTCCCTGCCGGTTGGCGAGATAGGCGATGCAGGCGGCCACCATGCAGGCATACCGAAACTTGCTGCAAGGGGCGTCCTGGCCGGTGTAGTCCATGGAGGCGCTGGCATCGAGCACGATACAGCAGTTCAGATTGGTTTCTTCCTGGTACACCTTGGTGTAGAAGCGATCTTGTCTCCCGAACACCTTCCAGTCGATGTACTTGAGATCATCCCCTGGAACATAGTTCCGATATTGGAAGAACTCGCTTCCGAAGCCGTGGTAGAGACTCCTGTGCAGGCCGGACACGAAGCCCTCCACCACGGTCCGGGCCAGCAGCGAATAGCTGTCGATACGGGCCAGCGTGGCGGGATTGAGAAGATTTGACAGTGGAGTTTCGGGCATGGTCGGTTCTGAACAATTGGGTTTGTGCGTCTGGCGGGGGAGACACGGTGGTGCCTCGACTACTCAACGGCTAGAGCTGCCGCGAAAAGGGCTTCGCGGCCAGTGACAGGTGACCGGTCATCAGTTATCGGTATTCCCGCTGTGCAATTTGTGTTCCTAGTCGTCCCACTCCAGAATTTCCTTGAGAGTGGGGAAATGGGGTGCGACCAGTTGTTTGATCGCCCGTGCATACTGCTGTATTTCCCACTGTGCGTGCTCGCTGTCGCGCAATGCGAGAAAGCCGATGAGGTTGTGCAAATCCACCGTCGCCCAGAAGGTGGTCATCATGTTTTGCGGCAGCACGCCACGTGCCTGTTCACGACATACACCATCGGCCAAAAGCTTGTGGTAGAGCGCCAGGCTGCGTTCGTTGTGCTCGCGGATGTCAGCCAAGCCAGTGTTCTGATCCACCGAGACCGGATCGACGGATGCCTGGCGATTGGTCTCCGCCTGCTCGCGCAAGGTGGGTGGCGTGTAGAACTCCAAGTTGATTTCCGTGTAGCGCCGCGAGATCTCGTTGTAGGACCAAGTTCTGTGCCGATGCCATTGCCCGCGGACAAACAGCGGACAATGGACGATGAACGTGAAGCCCACATGCTCCAGTGGACTCGTATGCTGGTTCTCGAGCATGTACTTGAGGAGCACGACGTCCCGCTCGTCCATCTCCTCGCGCATTTTCCCGAAAGACACGCGCGCCGCATTGACGATCGTGGTCTCGGTGCCCATGCAATTGAGAAGCCCAATCCATCCCTGGCCGTCGAGCACGCGGACATGCTCGGGCGGGGGCACGTTGATCTCTTTGAGCGCCATACTACCGTCCCTACAACAAAACGGGGAGCCGCGCGCATCTGGATGCGCCGACTCCCCAAAACATGCTCTGGCGTCCGAACTTTTTCGCGGCGGCGCCTGCTATTTGTCCGCGAGCTTGGGTTCCAGATATTCGACGCAACTGTTCAAGGTCGCCAGGTTCGGATAGTCGGCTTCGGGAACCTCGACACCATACTTCTTGCGCAATTCCATGACAATGTCCAAAAAGTCCATGGAGTCGAGATCCAGTTGCTCTCGAAGTTGTGCGCTTGGGTCCACCGCCGAGCAATCCTCATCGGGAACGATGTCCTCGATGATCTCTATGATGGCTTGACCTATTTCTTCTTTCGTCATCTGTGCGGGATCTCCTTGCGAACGAAATGCGTCTGCGGAACGGACAATTCGTCGTGACGCGGTTCAATCACGAAAACGCGTGACCACGAGCACGCAGTTTATTCCTATCATACCAAACGAATTATTCAAGATTGCGTCCACCTTTTCGACCTTGCGCGGCTGGTTGAGAACGAGGCCCGGGAGGCCGCATTCGGGATCCAGTTCGTCCACATTGATGGTGGGATGCACGATGTGGTCGTTGAAGCTTGGCAGGTTGCCGGCGAGTTCGAGTGCGCCAGCGGCGCCCATGCAATGCCCGATGAAGCTCTTGGTGTTGTTGACGTGAACCGCATCGCAGGCGCCGAAGACCTCGCGGAGCGCCAGGCATTCCTTCACGTCGCCAGCGGGCGTCCCAGTGGCATGTGTGTTGACGATGTCGATGTCGTTTGGCGTCAGCCCGGCACGTTCCAGAGCGCGATGCATGCACTGCGCCTGGCGCTCGGGGTTGGGCAGCACCATGTCGGTGGCGTCGGAGTTGTATGCGTATCCGGAGATTTCGCCGTGGATGCGGGCGCCGCGGGCGAGAGCCCGGTCAAGACGCTCCAGGACGAAGAGAGCGCCACCCTCGCTGACGACGATGCCGTTGCGGTCCTTGTCGAAAGGGCGGCTCGCTTTTTCGGCATCTTCATGGATCGCCAGTGCATTCTGACTGTTGAAGGCCGCAAAAATACCGAAGGTGTGGATGCTTTCGGACACGCCACCCGCCAGCGCCACGTCTACCTCGCCAAGGAGAATCTGCTGCAATCCCTGCACACAGCCCAGATTTCCCGCGGCGCAGGCGGCGCCGATGGTGTAGTGCGGCCCGGTGATCCCCAGATTGATCGTCACCTCGCCGGCGGGGTTGTTGGCCACGGTCCGAGGGTTGTGGTGATGCGACCAGCACTTTACATCGTAGTTGTACTGCTTGAGTTCGTGAATCTCATTTTCCGTCTCGACGTTTCCGTGCTCGGTAATGCCGATGAAGACACCCGTGCGATCGGGGGTCAACTCTTCCTGGGTCAAGCCCGCGTCAAGGAGCGCCTCGCGTGCGCAGTAGACGGAGATCGACCCGGCCCGCGTGCCGATGCGCGTTTCCTTGCGCTTCTGGTACTTCCGCGGATCAAAGTCGCAGATCCCCGCACACGTTTCGCCAAAGTAGCGAATTGTGTAGGGGCGCACACCGGATCGACCAGAGAGCAGGCTACTTCGAAACTCCCCGAGGTTGTTCCCGTTCGGCGAGGTCAGCCCGATCCCGGTGATAACGATGCGCTCGTCTGTCTTCCTGCTCATGGTCATTGACATGTGCGAGCTTCCGTCCGCTCCGTTTTCTAGATGCATTTTATAGTGTTGACTGCTCTTAATATAGGCGTGGGATGGGGCAACGTCGAAACAAGCGGCAGAAAAAGAGTATGGAGGGGAGGAGCTTGACAACTTGAAGGGGGGGCTGTGTAGTACTTCATGTCCTTATCGAGTGCAAGCAACAGTCGTCGTGGCAGATGGGTCCCACATCACCCCATTTAACCTGAATCGTACCCGAATCCATTGGCAAAGAGGCCCAAACCATGCGCATCAACAGTTTTCTTCTCGCGGCTTTTCTAGGCTCTTTCACGGTCGTTGGACAGGGCCTCCTCAAAAACAGCGATTTCTCCCAGACCAACGGGGATGAGACGCTGCCCGTGCATTGGACTGTGCCGAAAACGTCCGCCAGTTTTTTCACACGGGTGAATGTGGATGGCTTGAGCGGCAACGAATCGCTTCGGTACGAGGCCGCAGCAACAGCCCCCTGCAAACCAGTCACACAGAGCTTTGTCTGCAAGCCCAACACGGACTATGTGCTCACGGCCGCATTCAAGGGGGATGGGACAACGACCCCGCTAGTCGAAGTCTACGCGGAAGGCATCACCACTGCGGCCGCGCGATTGTCCTCCAAGGTCGCCAAATGGGAACGGTTCCGCGCACGATTCAACAGTGGCGGGAAAACCCGCTTTCAAGTCCGGCTTCTTGGCTCGGTCGAGATGCAGAGGAACTTCGTGGCGGTTCCCGGCTCCTCCTGGTTCGACGATGTGCAGATCTACTCCTTTGCGGACGCTCCGGAGGAAGTGCGCCCCGGAAAACTCTTCGTGCCCCCCGGCCCGAATATGGCGCTCAACGCCCCCTACACGCTCAAGACAAAGCCCGGATATGGCCTCTGTGCCGATCCGGGCGACAAGACACAGTTGACGGACGGCGTCTACAGCGTTGGCTACTTCTGGACCCAGAAGACCACAGTTGGCTGGAGCCGCGCCAACCCGGCGGTCATCACCATCGACCTTGGCAGAATGCAACCCATAGCGGGGCTTTCCTACAACACGGCGGCGGGTGTCGCGGGTGTTGGCTGGCCCTCCTCCATCTTGCTTTTCGCCAGCGAGGACGGCAAGACTTGGCGGTTTGCCGGCGACTTGGTCAGGCTGAGCATGAAACTTGGCGTGCCCTCGGCGGACACGTACTCGGTCCACCGATTCGCTACCAGCGAACTCAAGTCCCGAGGCCGCTACGTGCGCCTCATGGTGGTCCAGACACCGTACACATTTGTGGATGAAATTGAGGTGTATCGTGGAAACGATGCCTGGCTGCAGGGTCCTCCCATGGGGAAAGAAGTTGCCGATCCGGCCGCCTTCTTCGAGAAAACGAAGGTGTCCGCAGGCATCCAATGGCGTCTCCTGTCCGATCTGGCAGCGATCGAGGAAGCAGTGGGCAAGTCCGATCTGGCGAAGGCAACTGCCGACGCTCTTCTGAAGCGTGTTTCCAGGCTTGGGGCACGCATTGAAACCGCAGAGCATGTCACGGACAGCAACTTCCGCACCGTACTGCCGCTGAACCCGCTGCATTCCGAAGTCTATGCGTTGAACGCCCCTCTTCTGCGGGCTCGCGGACTTCGTGGCGTATCGGCCTGGAAATGCAGCCGCTGGGAGCCTCTTCAGCCGACAGACGCCCCCGAGCGACCCGGTGCCGTCCCGTCGATGCGGATCGACCTGATGCGCAACGAAGTGCGGGCCGACGCGGTCAACTTTGTCAATGCCGGAGACCGCGAGGTCGATGTGACACTGCGTCTCGAAGGCCTGCCCGACAAGGGCATTCCCGTCACTCTGCGCGACGTGCTTTTCACCGACACCATGCAGAAGACGCCCGTGGCCGCGGCGCTGCCCCACGCCCGGAAGGATGACGACGGCAACTGGCTGGTCTCCGTGAGCGCTGGCTGCTCCAAGCAGGTCTGGCTGTCCGTCGAACGTCCTACCGGCATCCCCGCGGGCGAGTATCCGGCAACGCTCCGCGCAAAGCCCGCGGGTGGCGCCGAGATTCTCATTCCCCTTGTCATCCGGATCTACGACCTGGACTTTCCCACCGCTCCCACCATGTCCGTGGGCGGTTGGGACTACACCAACGGCACTGCAGGCTACTACGGGGCGGCCGGCAATCTCGCGCAATTGCTCCCCCTGATGCGCGATCACTACGTAGACACCCCCTGGGCGACCGCCTCCGTCTGCCCCCGAGGGAGCAAGTACGATGCCGCCACAGGCATTCTTCTGAACCCGGAGGGCCTCGACTTCTCGAGTTGGGATCAATGGGTCGAGCGCTGGAAGAGCGCACGCAACTACTACGTCTTCCTCTCTCGCAAAGACTCCTTCGAAGGCGAAGCCATGGGCACGGATCGCTTCAACACCATGGTCGGCGACTATTTCACCGCCTGGGTGGCTCACATGGAAAAACAGGGACTAAAGGCCTCGCAGCTCGGTGTGCTGATCGTGGACGAACCCCACGACAACAAGCAGGACAAGGTGATTATTCCCTGGGCAAAGGCGATCCACGCCGCCCAGCCCGACATCGATATTTTCGAGGACCCCACCTACCGCGACCCCACCAAGGGCGTCCCCGAGATGTTCGAAGTCACGACCACCCTCTGCCCCAACACCCCCATGATGGTGGCCCAGGGGGACAAGTTCCGCGAGTTCTACGAGGCGCAGCGTGACGCGGGCCGTCGGCTCTGGCTCTACTCCTGCTCGGGACCCGCCAAGTTGCTCGATCCCATTCACTACCATCGGGGACAGATGTGGTGGGCCATGCGGCTCGACGCCCCCGGTTCCTTCTACTGGGCGCTTGGATGCGGCGGACGCATCGGCAATTCCTGGAATGCCTATGCTCAAAGCGGTGTGGAATACTCCCCCTTCTTCGTGGGCCAGAACAGCGTCACCGACGGCAAGCACTTCGAGGCCATCCGCGAGGGCGTGCAGGACTTCGAGTATTTCGTCATGCTCCGGAACCGTGTGGCGGGAGGCGGTGATGTCGCGGCGGCCAAGAAATGGCTGGCGCGAGCGCCGGTCGAGGTCACCGCATCGGTCACTCCTACCAGCCTCACCTGGAAGACGGAGAAGGATCGCGATCAGATGGATCGTCTGCGCGTCCAGGCGCTGACACTGCTCGAACGCCTGCGCTGAGCGAGGTCCCAAGACGCGAATGGAGCGGGTTCCGCCGGCGCCCAGCGGCCTTGTGCCGTTGGAGC
>JAGLDW010000782.1 GCA_023145395.1 Lentisphaeria bacterium
TCACCGAAGAGCTCTTGCGCCGCGTGACGGCGCCCGAGCGGGATTGAAAGGAAGTGTGCGATGAAGAGATTGAAGATTGTGGCCGCGCAGTGCACCGGTTGTGAGAGTTGTGTGTTGAGTTGCGGTTTTGAGCACGACCGAGCGTTCAGCCTGCATCGGTCTCGGATCCAGATCGATCGGGACGAGGAACATGCTGACTTTACACCAAGGGTCTGCATTCAGTGCGACGAGCGCTCGTGTGTGGCTGCGTGTCCGGTTGACGCGTTGTCGATCAACGAGACTACCGGGGCGATTCGGGTCGACGAGGGGCTGTGCATTGGGTGTAGGGCCTGCGAGGCGGCGTGCCAGCACGGTGGCATCCACTTCATTGAGGATGTGAAAGCGCCGCTGATCTGTGACCTGTGTGGCGGAGATCCTCAGTGCATCCAGGTGTGTCGACTGCCACAGGCGATCGTGTTTGTCGACGAGGGCGAAAGTGAATCGCCAAGCTGACGCATATAACGAACAGGTCTTAATCGTCGACCTGACGGCGGAGACAGCGAAGCAGCAGACCCTGCCTGCAGAGTGGATTAACCAGTATCTTGGCGGGCGAGGCATCGCGGCCCGGCTGTTGTGGGATGAGATGGGCTCCTATGCGGCGGACGCGCTCGGCGCGCCGCTGATCTTCTCAACTGGGACGTTGGCCGGGACATGCTCCCCGATGTCTGGACGTACGACGGTTACCTGCGTCAGCCCGGTGACGACGCAGTACTTTAAGAGCAACGTAGGCGGCCATTTCGCACTACAGGCCAAACTGAACGGGATCGATCATCTGGTGCTACGCGGCGTCGCTAACCGGCCGCTGTACATGTGGATAGACAACGGGCGCGTCGAATTTCGAAGTGCTGAGGACCTGTGGGGGATGACTGTTCGCGAGACGTCTCGGCAGCTTGAGGCGACGCACGGAAACGGTGTTAACGTGACCTGTATCGGACCAGCGGGGGAGAATCTGGTTGCCTACGCAACGATTATGACGTCGTATTACAACGCGGCCGGGCGGGGCGGCGTAGGGATGCTAATGGGTTCCAAGCGACTCAAGGCAATTGTTCTTGCACGTCCGAAAGGCATACGCCTTTGCACCGACTCCGAAACGTTCCGCGACGTGCTGAACGAGACGCGCGACGCGTTGTACGCTGACACGATGGCCCGAAGCTACTACGACTTTGGTACAGCGGCCGGGATTAGCATCAAGAACGAGATCGGAACACTTCCGTCATTCAATTTCAGGCAGGGGTACCTCGATCCGATCGAGGAGTTGACCAGCGAGCACTGGAATGAATCGGGAAAGCTGAAGCGCCGCGTCGGTTGTGGTGCTTGCATCTACGGGTGCCATCGCCACGTGCGAATCGACGTGGGACGCTATGCCGGGGCGTACTCCGGCGGCCCGGAGTACGAGTCTGTTTCGTCGCTGGGCACCGGGCCCGGAGTGCCTTCGATTGGTGCAGTGCAGCGGTCGAATGAGCTGTGTAACGATCTCGGCCTCGACACGATCTCCGTTGGGGGTGCGATTCAGTGGCTGATGGAGACCCATGAGAAGGGCCTTCTGCCGTTGGAGTATCAGACGGGGTTTGACCTCTCATTTGGGAGTGAGGACGCAGTAGTGGAGTTGCCGCGGATGATTGCCGAGCGGTCGGGAATTGGCGATCTTCTCGCGGATGGCGTGAAGGCCGCGGCCGAGCGAATCGGCGGAGATACCTGGAAGTGGGCTATTCACACTCGCGGACTGGAGCAGAGTCGGGTGGAAACAAGGTGCTCTATGGGGTATGCGTTGGCCTTCGCCGTTAATCCACGTGGGCCGGACCATTTACACACCCAGTGTATCGGCGAGCGAGGGCACACCCCGGAGGCGAGGGCGCTGATGGCCCAGATTGTCGGTGATCCGAAGTACGTGCGGGCTGACGTGACCGAGAAGAGGGCTGAGATCGTTCGCTGGCACGAGGACGTTTATGCGGCGTCGGACGCGCTGGGTCTGTGTTCGTTCACCACAACGGCTTCGTACGGTTCGACGCCACAGCGGATGAGCGCGTTGTTCTCGGCGCTGACTGGGAGGAGGCTCGATGAGTTGGGCTTACGACTCGTCGGACGACGGATTGTGACGTTGGAACGACTGCTCAACCTTCGGCTTGGCTGGACCCACGCGGCGGCGAACCAAGCGCCGTGGCGGATATTGCACGAGCCGTTTGAGGATCGCAGCGGACGGCGGTACATGCTTTCGACTGAGACGTTGTCAGGGATGGTGCGCGAGTATCGTGAGCTGCACGGATGGGACCTCGAATCGGGTATCCCGAGAGAGGAGACACTC
The DNA here is from genome assembly GCA_023145395.1 of Lentisphaeria bacterium. Classification (GTDB taxonomy): domain Bacteria; phylum Verrucomicrobiota; class Lentisphaeria; order Oligosphaerales; family Lenti-02; genus JAGLDW01. Next base: position 2,342 of record JAGLDW010000782.1, read on the forward strand.
GACTTGCTTGGTCTTCGTGAACTAGCCGCCGAGATGTCGGGCGGCTGAGGGGGCGAACGGCGGAACGTAGGATGATAGTAATTGGCAGTGTGGAAGGGCCTCCCTCGGGAGTCTCCAGACTAGATTATCGATTACAGGAAGAGACCGGCGATTGAGTTGGCCGGACACTGGAGGATCATGAACCACAATGTAGTGACGTTTGGTGAGACGATGCTGCGGCTGTCGCCGCCGGACCATGAGCGGCTTGAGCAGGCGACGAACCTGCGACTCCACATCGGGGGGTCCGAGATGAACGCCGCGGTGGCTGCGGCTCGCCTTGGCCTAAATGTTCGCTACGTGACGAGGCTAACGCGAAACGCGTTGGGGCAGCTGGTGGAGAATCGGGTAAGGGAGCACGGCGTGGACACATCTGAGATTGTCTGGACTGACTCGAATCGGATCGGCACGTATTACGTCGAGTTCGGGGCTGCTCCGAGGGCGAATAAGGTTATCTACGATCGCGCCTATTCGGCTATCTCTGAGGTGCGACTGGGCGAGATCAATTGGCAAAAGATACTTAGCGACGCTCAGGTTCTGCATACGTCTGGGATTACGCCGGCTCTCTCATCGTCTGCCGCAGATGTGTCGCTGGAGGCGGTGAGAATCGCGAAGCGGATGGGCGTCACCGTGTCGATCGACCTCAACTACCGAGCGTGGCTGTGGACCGAGGCGGATGCCTGCAAGGTGATGACCGAGCTTGTCTCGCAGGCCGACATCCTGATTACTACCGAGGAAGACACCAAGCGGGTATTTGGCATCTGCGGAGAGTCGTATGAGGACGTGGCGCGGGAGTTGGCGCAAAGGTTCGACCTTGACGTGGTGGCGATCACCCTTCGGGAGACGCCCAGTGTCTGGAAGAACCGGTGGACAGCGATTGCGTACGAGCGGGGGACCGATGAGGTGCACCGGGCGCCCAAGTTTGAGATTGAGGTCGTTGATCGGGTCGGGTCGGGCGACTCGTTTGCCGGAGGGTTTCTCTACGGTTACCTGACGGCCGACGTGGCGGCTGGGGTTCGATACGGTGTCGGCGCTTCGGCGATCAAGCAGACGCATCCAGGTGACGTATGCCTGGCCACGCTGGAAGAGGTGGAACAAGTCCTCTCCGGGGGAAGCCTGCGAATCGCACGATAGACGCGACGTTGTGGCCCGCGCACGCTTAGGCAAAGCTCGAAACATAATTGGAACGGAATCAAGCATCAAGGGGGAAACCGACGATGAATATCAGGGCGAACGTGTTGATCGCGGTGCATCTACCGCAGTGGTGGGAGGACATGGCGATCGAACGATACCGCAAACATGCTGCGACTGGGACGATCGTCTCCGGATCCTCGTTGAGCGAGGCGCAGGCAGAGCGATCGCTTCGCGACGGTGTCGAGGCGCCATTGCTGGACAGCGCCCGTTGTGCAGAGGAGACTGGAGCTAGCGTTCACATCCTCGACTGCTTCAGCGATCCTGGCATGGAATATCTGGCCTCGCGGCTTAACGCCCCGGTGGTTGGGGTGGGGCACGCAGGCCTACTCTATGCGCACGGGATGTTTCGGAGGTTCGCAGTGATCTCAAGCGAGTGGGCGACAGTTGATGAGATTCGTAGCCACGCGCTGAGCTACGACCTCGACGTGCGACTGGGCGCGGTAGAGTGTGTCGGAATCTCGGCCGCCGAATTGCCTACCCGCCAGGAGGAGGCGCTGAGTCGGCTGACGAAGATAGGGCAAGCCCTGCCTTCCGACACCGAGGGAATCATCATGGGTTGCACTGAACTAGCTGAGCTGGCTGTGCCGCTCGAAGCGCGACTCAAAGACCAACAGATCCACGTGGTCAACCCGATCGCGGTCGCGATGCAGTTTGCCGAGATGCGCTCTCTGAACACTTGCTAGGATTTTGTGACCCCATCGGTCGATCAGGGGTGAGCGAGGCAAGCGGACAAACGCGGTCTACGTTGATGAATACCTGGACGCGTAGGGCCGAGCTTCGGAAATGAGGGGCGATGACGATTTGCTCGATATTCTTGCGCAGCTAGGGGATTGATGCATAGGTAATGGGTGGATTTCTTGAGATCCCCAGGTTGGTCCCGGGCCCTCTTCCGCGGAGAAAATTGGTGCTGACAAGAACGCAGTTCGATATGATAAAAGAGAAGAAATACGCTACAGTAGTTGAGTTGAGTTGAGATCTCTCCTGTTTAAGTGATCGCATGATGCATCCAAGCGGGAGATTTGTGCAGTCCTTATCCGTCTTCCCAGGATCCTTCCTTGCTAAGAAGGGACAACTCCTTGCGAGAGGGGAAGCCTATAGAACGAATGGGCACAGAGGACGAGAAACTTAACAGGCGATCAGATCCTTGTTGTGCTTGAATAGGAGGGGGGTATGTCGCGAATTTTAGTGGTTTCTGGGAGCCCTCGAGCAAAGGGTAATTGTTCGGTTCTGATTGAGCAATTCTGTTTCGGAGCCTCGCAATTTAACGCAACCATTGAGGTGGTGCGACTGCATGATCGTAATATTCACCCATGCGCAGCTTGCCGTTCCTGCAAAGAAAGCGATGAAGCCAACTGCGTGATTGATGATGGAATGACTGATCTCTACCCAAAGATCCGTGCTGCTCAAGCATTGGTCATTGCTAGCCCCATCTATTGGTGGAATGTTTCTGCACAAACCAAGCTGTTCCTCGATCGATGCGATGCCCTTGATGGTCCTAGCGGTAACGTCTTACGGGGAAAAGCACTGGCTCTATTACTAGCATATGGGGGAGAGAGTGTCGAAGGGTCTGGTGCGAGCCATGCGATAGGGGCCTTTCAAGATGCAGCGGAATACATTGGGTTCAATCTTGTTGGGATCGCTCACGGAACAGCGTGGGAAGCTGGAGAGATACGTGAGAATGAGATAGCGATGGAGATGGCTTATCAGGTAGGAGCAGACATCGCGCGAATCGTCACTAAATAAAGGGCGCTTCCGGGTTTCGTGTGGGTGGACG
>JAGLDW010000783.1 GCA_023145395.1 Lentisphaeria bacterium
CCGCCACCGGGCTTGTCCCGGTGGAGCGACGAATAGGACAAAGGGGACGCCTATCGTCCCCTTTCCTATCTTCGCTCCACGCCCCATCTACTGTGGGGCATCGCCCCAGTCTGGCACGTTGAGCCGTTCGCCGTCGCGTTGGGCGGATTTGTGCGCCATGACACCCATGGCCATGTAGCGTGCCGCCTCCCAAGCATTGATGGCCGGTGTGCGGTTCTCCGCCACGGCCTCGCAAAACTCATGCACCAAGTAGGGATGCGAGCCACCATGCCCGGTTGGATTGAAATCGCGATTCTGCAGTTCCGCTTCGTCCACGCCTCGGTGCATGGCCTTCATGAAGGCGAACTCCACCTCTGGGGGAAGGGGAGTGAACATCTCTCCGCGCGTGAGTGTCCGGGAAGTGGGTTTCGGCAGGTTGTCGTATTGGATGTTGCCAAGATCCGCCGGTCGAGTGGCCGTGTGCCAGACATCTTCGGAGAAGGTCCCGAGTGTGCCCATGACGCGGAAGGTCTCGCTGTCCTTGCCCATCCTTCCTGCCGCTTCGCGCGTTTCCGCAATGCGCACGGTCGCTCCGTTGCTCATCTGGAAGAGAGCGAACTCGTTGCTGTGGGAGTAGCTGGCGAAATGGGGATCGCTCGTGCGGTTGCGCCAGCCATAGGCAGTCACTTTCAAGGCATGCGCGTTCATGACGCAGACGGGACCACTGGTGGAGTGCGTGGGGTAGTGCATTGGGCCCGTCAGCACACCTCGCTCCCGATACTGCGCCGAGTTGACCTTCCATTCCTGCCCGGCGGCGCCCATGCTGCGGCTCCGGCTGACTTGCCTCAGGTTGCAGCCTGCATCCACATCGTGGAAGTACTCTCCCTCCGCGTAGACAAAATCGCCAAAGGCGTCCTCGGCGGCCATCCGACGGCAGAACTGCGCTTGGGGATGGTAGTAGGTGGTCTCTCCGAGCATGTATTGCCTGCCCGTGCGGCGCGAGGTCTCGACGATCCGGTCGCACCATCCAAGAATCTCGTCTCCATCCGGAACCGAGCTGATGGGCACCGCGCTGTATACATGCATGCCCGCCTCCATGGCCTGGATGCACTGGGGGGCGTGCAGCCAAGGCTGCGTGATCATCACCAGAGCGTCGAGCTTCGCACCGCAGATCTCGTCCAGGGAGAGATACTCGTCCCCCTTATGAAATTTGCTCTGGTAGAACGGATCTTCGGAAAATTTTCGAACCCGTTCCGGCTCGAGATCGCAGAACGCGATCCGGTCCACGAGCGGATGAGAATGAAACAGAGGGGCGAACGCTCCCCCGAAACTGCCAAGACCGACAAGACCAAGGCTGATACCCATCGTCTGCGCTCCTGTTGCTTTGAAATCTTGTGACAATGTGTGGTCGCAGCCTGCATTCGCAACCCCGCAACTCTTCAAAAACGCCCCGCCCACGCTACATTTAGATTCTTCGCATTAAATTGTACAGACACGAGGAATGCATCATGGATCCAGTGGCACTGCATTTGGGCAGGATCGAGATACGCTGGTATGGCGTTTTTGTCGCTCTTGGCTTTCTGGCGGCCTACCGGTTGGCACTGTGGCGGGCGGACCGGTACCAGGTGAACAAGGACCGGGTGGGTGATCTTCTTTTCGCAGGGATGATCGGAGGTCTTGGCGGAGCGCGCCTGCTGTATGTGATCGAATTCTGGGGTGTGGAGTTCAGCGCGGGCCGGTGGCTGGACGCGCTGAAGATCTACCGCGGCGGGCTGGTGTTCTACGGCGGCTTCATTGGCGGTGCGTTGGTCGCGCTGCTGTTCTGTCGCTGGCGGAAGCTGTCGATCCGCAATGTCGCGGACGTGCTGGCGCCCTGCATCCCCCTGGGTCACGCGTTCGGGCGCATCGGGTGCCTGCTCAACGGCTGTTGCTTCGGGCGCCCGCACGAGGGGCTGTGCTCCATCACCTACCCCGGCACCGTAGGCGGACTGCTGAACAATGTGCTCGTGACGCAGCGTCACCAGGGCATCGTCGCCCCCCATGCCGAGGTCTGCCAGGCCGTGTTCCCGATCCAGCTCGTCAGCGTGGCGCTGAACCTGTCCATTGTCGCGCTGTTGCTGTGCGTCTCCTCGCGCCGGTCGCTCAGAGGGCGTCTCTTCCCCCTCTATCTCATGCTTTTTGCCACCGGAAGATTCCTGGTCGAGTTCGGCCGGGGGGACTACCTTGTGAAGACGGCGGGGATGACTCCGGCCCAGTGGATCTGCCTCGCGCTCCTACCGCTCGGGGTGATCTGGTTTTTCATGGCTGGACGCACGCCGAAGAAGACGTGTGCGAAAGAGTCAAAGGAAAGGGCCAAGGGATGAGCACCGGGGATATGACAAGCGAGGAGCTCGATCTGGAGGAGGCGAATGAGAGCACGGAGGACCTCTCCGAGCAGTTCGCCGTGCCTGCGGAGTATGTTGGCGCACGCATCGACCTCTGTCTTGCCCAGCTCTATCCGCATCATTCACGCGCCTACCTCCAACGGCTGATCCGCAAAGGCGCCATCCTCGTCGATGACGTGCCTGTTCGTCCAGCCGCCACACTCTCCCCCGAAAGCGCGATCCGCATCACCTGGCCTCAGGTCAAGGCCTATGAACTGCACCCGGAACCGGTGGATTTCGAAATCCTGGCGGAGGACGAGCATGTTATCGTCCTCAACAAACCTCCCGGACTCTGCGTGCATCCAGCTCCGGGAAACAGGACCGGCACTCTCGTGCACGGACTGCTCGACTACGACCCCGATTCCTTCACCCCCATGATCGATGCACACATGCGCCCCGGCATCGTGCATCGGCTCGACATGTTCACCTCGGGAGCCATGGTCGTCGCCAAGACGCCCGAGGCTTTGCTACGTCTGAAGAGCGCTTTCAAGGAACGCCGTGTTGAAAAAACGTACCTGGCGCTGGTGATCGGGGAGTTCGGGAGCATGACGGGGACCATCGAAAACCAGATTGGCCGCCATTCCTGGCACCGGACCAAGATGGTCGTTGTCCAAGAGGGGGGGAAACACGCGCTCACCAAGTACCGCGTGCTGGGAACAGGGGAAGGATTCAGCCTTCTCGAGGTGCGCATTTTCACCGGACGAACTCATCAAATCCGGGTTCATTTCTCCCACCTCAACCATCCCATCCTCGGCGACCCCGTCTATGGGGGCAGTCGCAGCGATTGTCCCGTGGAAGTGACACGCCATCTTCTCCATGCATGGAAACTGGTGTTCCCCCACCCCGACACGGGGGTCATGCGCCAGTACATGGCACCCCCGCCAAAGGATTTTCGCGACGTGCTGGAGGCGCTGGGACTCCCTCGGATCGGAGAATGGGCGTGATTCCTGGTCAACACAAGAGGAGGCGATGACTGTGGACGAGAGAAGACTTGGCATGCCGATGGTCCATTCCACAGAAGGGCGACGAGGATTCACGTTGGTGGAACTGGTTGTTGTCTGCGCGATCATCGTCATACTGGCCGCCATGCTGCTCCCCGCCTTGGGGCAGGCGACGGAGAAAGCCAAGAGCATCCAGTGCGTCAGCAACCTGGGCCAATGCTCGCTGGCGCTGGCCGCCTACATCGACGAGAATGACGAGTACCTGCCTCCTGCCTGGACCGGAACCGGCCAGCCTCCCTGCTTTCCCATCTTCCTGGAGTCGTTTCTCTCCGACGATCCCTTTCCCAGCCCGCTCTCAAGCGAGAGCGTGCTCGCCTGCCCCAGCGAGAAAAAACACCACAAGGACCTCTCGGACTACGGCTGCAGTTTTACCCATGTGGTCCTTCCCGACGGGGCGACGCTGCGCCTGCCGGATTTCAGCCGCCCCGAGGAGCTGGCCGCCCTGCTGGATGCCAAGGACTATTCTACAGGGACAGGCACTTGGACTGCCGCCTGCCCGGACTGCCCGTCATCCCCCTTCGCCGCAGGGAGCTGGGCCTCCAGGCACAGTGGCGGAGACAACATGCTGTACCTCGATGGACATGCACGCTGGTTCCGACTCGCAGGGAGAGGCATGGGCGGCAGGTTTGGTGGAGGCACTGCCGTGCGGCAGGACCCCTGGGGACACACCGGCCTGTAG
>JAGLDW010000784.1 GCA_023145395.1 Lentisphaeria bacterium
GTCTCCCCCCGATTCTCCACGAGATTGTAGTGGTGAGGCCAACTGCCGTTCGGGTTTTGGGCGCGCAAGTAGAACTCGCCAGCCTTCTTCGCGGCTGTCAGATAGCGTTCTTGCTTCGTCAGGCGATGAAGATAGGTGAGAAGTAGAATGGGATGCGCCTGGTCCTGATCCTGCAGTTTGATGCTGCGCGACGATGCCACCGGCTTGATGCCATGCACAGTCATGCGGTAGCCGTGCACCCAGTAGCCCTCGGGCGCCTGCGCAGCCAGGATGAACTCGCCAGTCCGAAGACCGACGTCGAAAAAGCGGGAATCTCCCAGGACTTCGTAGGCCCAGAGGAACTTGGCGGCCAGCGGGCAACTCCCGTTTCCCTTGTCGTTGTCGATGTAGTCGTCGAAATCCACAAAGTTGCGTCCCTGCGCGGAGGAGCCGAAGAGCGTCGGCCAGGTGTAGATCGTCTGCCAGCCGCCCCAGCGCTGCAGGTCGGCCATGTAGTTGAGAGTCTTGCGGGCGCCTTCCTCGACGGTCGGCAGATACGCGTCGTCCTCTTCCGGAAGGGGAGCGGAAACAGTCTCCAAGACAGGCAGCGCCACATCGTAGAGGACAAAGTCGTCAAGCGCCAATCCCGGTTCGTTCAGCCCCCCGGTCCGATAGGTGGCACCGCCGCCCAGATAGATGCCAAACGCAGGACGAGGATCCTCCGAGAACGTCATCTCGCCGCTGACACCGCGGCCATCAAGGGCGATCCATCCCTTGCCCGCTGCCTGGTCCCACGACGCGACCACCGTGTGCCAGGTGTCGGCAGCGATCTTGTCGATGGGCAGATCAACTCGCGAAATGACCCTGTCGGTGCGCGTCCGGGGACTGACGATCAGCGAAAGCTTGCCCGGCTCGATGCAGATGCCAATACGGTCATACCCCCGAGCACTGAACACCCACCGAGGCTCGCCCATGGCCCAGACGCCTCCTTTGATCGCGAACCGCACCGTGCCGTGGGCAACCTGAACATTGCTGCCGCCTCGGAAGTTCAGATGCCCGCCCAGTTTGTCAATCTCAACCGCAGATCCGTGCATGCCGGCCGCAACCGACTTCATTCCGAATCCGCCGCTTCCCGGAAATGCGCGTGCGAAGTCCGCATCATCGTGGTCCGCGTTATCAAAGCTGCACACCAGCGTCGTGTGTCGCGTCATCGTGGCCGCAGCCCGCCACCAGTCCCCCTGCAACGCGATTGGCTCAGCGCCAACCAGGATCCCGAACAAGACAAATACACAGCAAGACCGAGGGAAAGGCATAGGATCTACTCTTTTCTAGTTGATGAACTCGCACGTTTGAAAACCTCCCAATAACATTCAGCGAACTGCACCCGATTGCCATTCGCCGACTCACCAGAATCTATCCGTCTCCCATACCGTTTCCCCGATCCGCGACTGTGCACCTGTCGGGAAAACGGTGTCGCTGGAGGGCGTTTTCCTGACAGCACCGCAACTCCGCCTGTCAGGAAAACACCGTGTGATCGGCAGAGTGTTTTCCCGACAGAGACACGCCAGGCATGCTCGCGACCAGTGGCAAAGATGCTTGCCGCGCCTATCTTTGCATTCGTCGGACCCCCATGTTTTCGTGATAGTTTCCCTAGAGAAAGGCGTCAGCATGTTCAAGCAAGTGACCCGTTGCATCTCCACCGGTCTGGTACTCGCCTGGATGACGGGATGTGCCCCCACGGCATCGTTCCA
>JAGLDW010000785.1 GCA_023145395.1 Lentisphaeria bacterium
ACGACATGTGGTCAGGACGACTCGCAGCACCGAATCCAGACGGGACGGATGGCCCATTCGCCACCATCGAGAAGGCCAGAGACCAAATCCGTGAGATCAAAGCGACGCAGAGTGGTCTGATGAAACCTGTCACCGTCCTGCTTCGCGGGGGGACGTATCCACTGACCAAGGAGCTTGTGTTCACGGTGGCCGATTCCGGGACGAAGGCGTGCCCGATCACCTATCAGACCTATCCTGGCGAGAACGCCGTCGTCAGCGGCGGAACGGTCATCCAAGGCTGGCAGCGCGATGACAGTGTGCAGAGCAAGACCAAATGCCGGGGGAAACTGTGGCGGGTGGATCTCCCGAGGGAAACCGGTCGCGACCGCTGGCACTTCAATCAGTTTTTCGTGAATGGACAACGCCGCATCCGCGCCAGAATCCCGAACAAGGGTGCTTTCCTGCGCACGGATGGACCGACATCCACGAGCAATTCACGGGCATTCTATTTCAACGAAGGAGACCTGAAGGAGTGGGGCAATCTTAGGGATGTCATCGCGGTTGTCTATCATTCCTGGGAAACATCCATTCATCATGTCCGATCCGTGGACACGGAAGCCTGCCGAGTCACCTTCCGGGAGCCCGCCCCATGGCCCATGGGACGCTGGGAGAAACACCAGCGCTACTACGTCGAGAATGTGTTCGAGGGACTGGACGAGCCGGGCGAGTGGTACCTGAATCGGAAGACCGGAGCGCTCTACTACTATCCGCTTCCCGGTGAGAGGATGAAGAGCATCGAAGCGGTCGCGCCGCTGATCACATCCACATTGATCAGTTTCAAGGGAGACCCCGCCAAGACGGAGTTCATCGAATATCTTCGCTTCAGAGGCATCTCTTTCCAGCACACGGACGCCAATCTGCGACGCCTGCGAAATCCCGGGCAAGGGGAGATCTATCAACCCGCGCTGATCATGGCGGTCGGCCTGCGCAACTCCGTGATCGAGAGCTGTGAGGTTGCGCACACGGGCGCTCATGCGATCTGGATGGCCGATGGTTGCGCGGACAACCGGATTGAGCGCTGCCATCTCCACGACCTCAACGGCGGGGGTGTCTACATCGGCGGCGGCTGGGGCATCCAGGAAACCACCCCGGTAGAGCGCATCAC
>JAGLDW010000786.1 GCA_023145395.1 Lentisphaeria bacterium
GGATCGGCAAAAGCTCGTACAACAAGGTGACCCACAACGAAATCTCCAACTTCGACTACTCCGGCATCTCCTGTGGCTGGTCATGGGGCTTCCGGCCTAGCACAGCACACCACAACAACCTTGACTACAACCATATCCACCATCTCAGCAATGGTGAAGGCCTCAGCGACATGGGAGGCATCTACACCCTGGGCGTGTCGCCGGGAACCACCGAGCGCTACAACCACATGCACGACATCTACAGCTATGCCCACGTCTCACATGGCTCGGGGATCTACCCCGACGAAGGCAGTTCGGAGATCCTCATCGAGAACAACGTGGTTCACCGAATCAGAACCTGTCCGCTGTTCATGCACTATGGCAGGGAGTGCACCGTGCGGAACAACATCCTGGCCTTTGGCGGCGCGGGGCAACTGCGGCGCTGCAGAGAAGACAAGCGGTGTCACTACAATGCGGAAGGCAACATCGTGTATGGAGACACTGAAAAGATGCTGGTCGGCCCATGGAAAAATGGCGACTGGAAGATCGGGCGCAATGTGTACTGGAGCACGGCTGGCGAGCCCACTTTCGCGGACATGGACTTCGCGACTTGGCAGACCAAGGGCAAGGACGTCGGATCCATTGTTGCAGACCCCCTCTTCATGGATCCGGAAGCGGGCGACTTCCGCCTGAAACCCAATTCTCCGGCCCTGAAACTCGGGTTCAAGCCCATTGACCTCAGCAAGACCGGACTCTATGGCGACGCGTTCTGGGTGAATCTGCCCAGGCAATACAAGAATCGAGTGCTCAACGACATTCCCGCTCCCGCGAGGCAACGGATGATCATCAACTTCGATTTTGAGAGCGAGGAACGGGGCGGACAACCGCTGGATGGCAAGATCATAACCGGCAAGAAGGGCTCTTCTCTGACTGTCTCGGCAGACACCGCGGCGACTGGCACGCAGAGCCTGAAGTTTGTTGATGCGCCAGGCCAAACACAGAGCTGGATGCCTCATGTCTACTACCATCCGACCTCTTCGACTGGCAAGATCCAGGTGTCGTGGGATATGCTCAACAGCAAGGAGGAGCCGGCCAGCTTCTATGTGGAAGTGCGAGACTACGACAATGCCACACCCTACGTCGTCGGGCCGACCATGACGGTTTTCCCCGACGGCAAAATCACCGCAGGCGAGCAGGATCTCGGCACCATCCCCCTGGGAGAATGGGTTCATGTGGACCTCAGCCTCGAGCTTGGCGAAGGAGCCGCAAAAACCTACCGACTCACGCTCAGCGTGCCAGGCCGTGAACCGATGGTCGCCGATCTCTCCTACATGAGCGACAAGTTCGAGAAGGTCACCTGGCTTGGCATCGCCAGCACAAGCGACACGAGAACCGAGTTCTACATCGACAATCTCAAACTCGGCACCGCCGAGGAGCTTGCCCAGGCGCCCAAGCGCAGACGCAAATCCCGAGTCCGCAAAGAAAAGCCACGCAAGCCCGCCAACAACCAGATGCTCGCTGGACACTGGACCTTCAACGAGACCGACGGGTACACGGCAACGGACAGCTCCGGATGCGCGAACGATGGCGATGTATGGGCAAACTGGGCCAAGGGAAAGTTCGGCACGGCCATCTACTGTGATCCGCTGGCCAACCGCGTCATCGTCCCCGATGATCCGACTTTGCATTTCGGCACTTCGGACTTCTCCATCGAGCTGTGGATTTGCCCAACGCACCTGCAATTTGACGGGAGTGATGCGCGCCGGCGGTTCCTGAGCAAGAACAACTACCCGAAGACGTGGCTTGTCATGGACATCACGCCAGATGGAAGACCTGCTCTGGAGATGGCAGACGCCAACCAGGTCAATTTCAAGAACAAGTCCACTGGCACCATCCCGGAGAATGCCTGGACACATCTGGTCGTGGTAGTGGATCGGATCAACGCCAAGACCAGCTACTACTTCAATGGCAAGCTGGACAGTGCCCAGGACATTCCAGCCGCATTCACAGGCGCAATGGATGTCGGAGGGGGCGATCTCACTATTGGCTCTAGTTGGCACCCCTTCATCGGCCTTCTCGACGAGGTCAAGATCCACAAGCGCACACTGAGTGCGGCCGAGATCAAGGCCAGCTACGAGAAAGAAAAGGGCAACCGTGCCAGCGCGGAATACGAACTCGTCGAATAGAGGGAATACGCGATGGTGGTGCGGGACGTCCC
>JAGLDW010000787.1 GCA_023145395.1 Lentisphaeria bacterium
GGTGCGGGACGTCCCGGACCGCGAGGGAACCGCAAACCCTAGAGTCCGTTATGTCCCCACATGTCATTGGCGTTGCCGAGAACCTGGGAATAGCCAGTGGGCTCGACATGGGCGTCGAGGAACAGCACCCCGACGCGGTTGTTGTGCCGAGGCGAGATGCAGTAGGGATGGACGTTGGGAGCCCAGCTCGAGGTGGAATCTCTGGGGCAGAAGGCGAAGGTGTAGCCTACCTCTTTTGGTCCGCGGCTCGTCTCGCAGTAGGAGAGCACCTCGCTCGGACGCTTGACATGGGAGCGCCGCCGCTCGTTCCCAGCGGTCCAGTTGCAGTCTCGGTGCACATGCCGCAGGTTGGGACCGTATCCACCTGCAAAAACGTTGGTCGTGTCCTCGCAGGACGGACAGTTCCAGACCTGAACGTCGTCCAGATAGCCTTGCCTGTAGAGTTCATGGTTGGCGTATCTGAACTCCATAGCGCCCGGAATGTAGATTTCGTCGAAGTCGTCCGCATACAGGAAGATGCTAATCCCAATCTGCTTCATATTCGACACGCAACTGATCGCCTTTCCCTTTTCCCGCGCCTGACTCAGCGCAGGCAGCAGCATAGCTGCCAGGATCGCGATAATCGCAATCACCACAAGCAGTTCGATCAGGGTGAAACGGCGGGATTGACAATGGTGGATCATGGGCTTATTCCTTTATTTTTACAACCTCGATTCGGAAGTGCTTTGACAACAAACCATCCTTTTCAGACTATAGCAAAGAATCAGACTCCTGCCAAGAAGAACATGCGTGAAGAATGAGTGAGTGTATCTTGCACACATTTTGAATTCCATACTGTTGATTTCAGATTTCTCCAAGAATTAGGAGACTGCAAATGACAGCTCGTTTCCCGATCGTCGCGCTCTTCGTCGCAGCATCCCTCTCCGCGCAAAGCGCCACGACCCTCGTCCAGCGGACTCGGCAAGGGATACGTCCGATTCCGCGCCCGCGAAGGCCGCGCACAGGTTCAAAAACTACGCGACACCATCGCCAGACGCCTCAAGAAGTAGCGGGTGTGCCGGATCGTCGTCGGGCCAAATGTTGTCAGCCGCGGCATTTTCTTCACAAAGACGCTATATATGCGGTTGATCGCCAACTGACACACTCTATATTGTGTGTTCAGAACGATTCGATGTAGAGAATGAGGTCTTGCTTCTCCTTCCCACCAGAAATCCTGAAACTTCGGTGTGGCCAGGCCAAATGCTACCGTTTTACTATTTTTAGAGAGAGAGGTGTGTCATGGCATTGCCAACATCATGGCCGGAGATTTCGCGGTATATCTGGAACATGAAATATCGTCTGCACTGCGAAGGCGAGACTGTGGACGAGACGATTGAGGACACATGGCGCCGGGTCGCCAACGCCGTGGCCACCGCAGAGAAGGAACCCGCTCTGTGGGCAGATGGGTTCTACAACGACCTTCTCTCCGGTTTCCGTTTTCTTCCTGGTGGGCGCATCATTGCCAACGCGGGTTCCGATCGCGACAGCACCACCATGTTCAACTGCTATGTGATGGGCACAATCAAGGACTCGATCGAGGGGATCTTCGACGTGGTCAAGGATGCGGCGCTGACCCAGAAGCAAGGCGGCGGCGTGGGGTTCGACTTCTCGACGATCCGCCCCCGCGGCAGCTACATCGACGGTGTGGATTCCCCCGCAAGCGGGCCGCTGAGCTTCATGCACGTGCTCGACGCCACCTGCCGCACGATCATGAGCGCAGGACAGCGACGCGGCGCGCAGATGGCGATCATGCGCTGCGACCACCCCGACATCGAAGCATTCATCACCGCGAAGCGCGACGACCAGTCGCTGCAGATGTTCAACTTGTCCGTGGGAATCACGGACGCGTTCATGAAGGCGGTCCAGGAGGATGCGCAGTGGAACTTGGTCTTCGACGGCGAGGTGCATAACACGGTGCGTGCGACGGAGCTTTGGGACACGATCATGCACTCCACCTATGACCATGCCGAACCGGGCATCCTCATGCTGGACAGAGTCAACGAAGCCAATAACCTGCGCTACTGCGAAACCATCTGCGCCACAAATCCCTGCGGGGAGCAACCCCTGCCCCCATACGGCGCCTGTCTGCTTGGATCGCTCAATCTCACTGCCTTCGTGGAGAAACCCTTCGAGGACGATGCAGCCATCGACTATGACGCGCTCGACGCCACCACCCGACTGGCGGTCCGCTTCCTGGACGATGTGGTCGAGCTTTCAAACTACCCTCTCGATCGGCAGCGGGACGAGGCGCATGCGAAGCGCCGCATGGGCCTGGGGATCACTGGACTGGCTGACATGCTCATCATGCTCGGTCTGCGCTACGGAGCGCCCAAGGCAGTTGAAACTGCCGAGAAAATCATGCGGACCATCGCCTTCGCCGCCTACGACGCCTCTGCGGACCTCGCAGCCGAGAAGGGAAGCTTCCCGGCGCTGGACATCGACAAGCACCTCGATTCTCCCTTCCTCAAACAGCTTCCCGAGAAGACGCGCGCAAAGATCCGTGCGAACGGCATCCGCAACTCCCACCTCACCAGCATTGCGCCAACAGGCACGATCAGCCTCCTCGCCGGCAATGTCAGCAGCGGAATCGAGCCCGTGTTCGCCTTCCACTATGTCCGACGCGTCCGCAACGGGCAGGAGGGGGAGACCGAAGAGCACGAGGTGATGGATTTCGCCTACCGGGCCCACTGCGAGATGTTCGGCAGGTCCTCGGACGACAAGGATCTCCCGGATGTGTTCGTTCCAGCGGACCAGATCGCGCCCAAAGAGCACGTGGACATGCAGGCCGCCATGCAACGCTACGTCGACAGTTCTATCTCGAAGACCATCAACGTGCCCGAAGATTT
>JAGLDW010000788.1 GCA_023145395.1 Lentisphaeria bacterium
GGCCAAGGACTCGCCAAAGGAAAATGGCGTGGTGGAACTGACGAGCCGCCCCGAGGAGCTCCGCGGGACGACCTACAAGGTCAAAACCCCACTGAACAAGGATGCCTTCTACATCACCATCAACGATATTGAGGAGGATGGCTCCTATCGCCCCTACGAGATCTTCGTCAACACGAAAAACCTACAGCATTTCAGCTGGATCGTGTCCATGACGCGCCTCATATCCGCCGTTTTTCGCCGCGAGTCGGATCCTAGCTTTCTAGTGGAGGAACTTCGTTCGATTCACGATCCCAACGGAGGCTATTTCAGCAATGGAGAATACGTCCCCTCCCTACCCGCCGAGATCGGTCGGCTCATTGCCTCCCATCTCGAGAAGCTGGGCGTCAAGGAGGGGAAAGACAAGACAGACGGAGGCGGTGACGAAACCGGGACTGGATCACGCCTACCCATCTGCCCCATGTGCAACAAGCCGGGACTGGTGATTGAGGAAGGCTGCATAAAGTGCCGCCAGTGCGACTACAGCAAGTGTGGGTGAGACACTGTTCTCGACATACGTTTAGGACACGTTTTGCGGAGTCCGCAGTGCGGCGGCTCAGCGGGAGCTTCGCCCTCCATGGATTTTGGTGGTGCGTCCTCGGTCGCGCCAGCGACGGCCACCGTTGGGGGGCACGGAGAGCCGGGCGCTTCGTCCGGCGCGTGCCCGCCAACAGTAAAGTGGGGTCCGGGGAGCACAGGCGTTCCCCGGCAGGGCTCGGGCAGCGCCCGCTTCATTCTCCAACCACACACTTCGTTCAGAATCCGCTCTTGCGGGCAGGCATCGGATCCATGGCGAAGACCCGGGCGTCGAAGCAGCGCTTCATCATCGAGAAGCGGATGTCCGAGTAGTCCGGATCATCCCAACGGTTCTCGAACTCGTCGGGATCCCGTTCCAAGTCATATAGCTCGCCGAACTCTTCCCCGTGATAGACCACAACCTTGTGCCTGCGATTCCGCCACATGGTGATGTAGGCCCGCCGTTTCTGCGGAGAGGTTTTGCCCGGATTCGAGTTGTAGTACTCGCAGTAGACGCCATCACGGAACTCTTGAGGCGGGCATGATCCAGTGAGCAGAGGAACCAGCGACCGGCCCTGCATGCGAGGGGGGATTTCGAGACCCAGCAATTCGTGCAGCGTCGGCGCGATGTCCACCTGCTCGACGAGGGCATCCTCGATTCGGCCACTCGGAAGAACACCGGGCCACGAGAGGATCAACGGCACGCGCACCGCAGGATCGTACAAGTACGGGCCTTTCTGGAAAAGGCCGTGATCGCCCCCCATGTCGCCGTGATCGCTGTTGAAAAGGATCAGCGTGTTCTCGCGCTGGCCCGTCTCGTCCAGCCAGGTTAGCAGCCGCCCAAGTTCTGCATCGATATGCTCAATGGCCGCGTAGTATGCCGCCTTCATCTCGCGCCGTTGGCGCACCGTCGTCCCCGCATAGCCCTTGGCGCTCCCACGCTGCTCGTAGGACGCCATCTGAAAAGGTGGTTTGCCATCCAATTCCCCCTCTCGCCAGAGCGGCGCGGGCAACGTGTCCGGGTCGTAGTTCTCGAAGTACTCGGGGAGATAGTCGAATGGATCGTGGGCGGAGAATGGATTGATGCTAGCGAGCCAAGGGCCCTCGCGCGGTTCCTCCATGAAGACTTTGGCACGCTCGAAGCACCAAGTGGTCTGGTGATACTTCCGTTCGGGCACTTCACGTGCAAAAAGGACCGGACTGCGGTGATACACGTCGTCGAAGGTCTTCCCGCTCTCCTCAAGCCAACGGCACCAGTCACCGCCATGCACCGCCGTGGAGCCATGACTCCACTCAAACACTCGGTAGCCATCGTCGATGCGTCTCTCCGATCCGGATTGGGCCGAGCTGACATGGAGCTTCCCAAACAAGCCGCAGTCGTATCCCAGATCCCGCAGGGAACGGGAGATCAACACCTCGTCCTCCGGAATGTCTTGTCCATTCTGACGACAGCGTGTGGTGACGGGATACCGGCCCGTGAGAAAGCTCGACCGACTCGGTGTGCACACCGTGTTCTGGCAGAAGGCATGGCTGAACGCCACCCCCTCGGCCACCAGGCGATCAAGATTCGGCGTGCGGATGTGCTCGTTTCCCAACGCATGAATCGTGTCGAACCGCTGGTGTTCCGTGCAAATCCAGAGAATGTTCGGTCGGGATGCTGTGTTCATGATAATCTCCTGGACAGCCTCGAATGGCGTGGAGATAGGACCCCAACGACCTTGTGTCGTTTGACCACAGACTGTTACACAAATGTGGGAGGCGGTTCCATCCGGCGACCTCGCGTCAACATAAATAGTCAAATGCCATCAGGCGGTCCGGAACACTCTTGCTGAGCTCCAAGCTCAGCTCACGTCAAAGGCAAAGACCCGGGCGCTGCCGGCGCCCCAGGTGGCGACGGGGACAAGTCGGATCGCCTCCGCCTCCACCCCCAGCGACACCTTGACCAGACGCTGGCAATTGTTCTGTTCCTCATGAACCGTGGTCCACTCACCCCCAACCCTCGCCTCCAGGCGAAACGCCTTCACCATCGTGTCCGGAACCGTCCGCGGCGGCTGATTCAGAGGATAGTTCGACAGACAGTTCTTCTCGATGTTCTTGGCGCAATGCCCCTTCCCCTTGCGATTCAGGTCGCTATCAAAGACAATGCGAGCTCCGCTGACCGTTGCGGACTCCGCAAACTCGTACTGCACCCACGAATCCCCGGGAGCGCCGCACCAGTCGTTGGCACTGTCTCCGACCGGGCGGTCCACGCCATTGCGCAGGGGCTCCGGATCGCCTGCGGAGGCGGAGAGCGTCGCGGAGGCAGACAGCGTGGGGATCTCGCGGACATGCCAAGGCAAGTAGCAATCGTCCTCCATCAATGCCTGCTGCAACTTGTCCATGCGCGTCTCGTAGACGGTGCGTGGACTGATTCCCTCGTGCGCGGCGATCGCGGCCGCCGTGCCCACAGCCTGCCCGAGAATGCTGCATGTCGCCATCACCCTGGTGGAGCTCATGGCTGCATGCGTCGCACTGATGTTGCGTCCGGCAAACAGGAGGTTGTCAATGTTCTTCGAATACAGACAGCGGTACGGAATCCCATACGGCGAGGGCGCGGGATGGAAAACAGTCGGGGCGCCTGGATGGCGGATGCCCGCCGGATGATGATCGTCCATGGACCAGCCGCCATAGGCGACCAGGTCGTCGAAATGCCCCTCCGCCCGCACGTCGTTCTGGGTCAGAATGTGGTCCCCGACATAGCGGCGGCTCTCGCGCTTCCCGGGCAGAAAGGAGATCCACGCCAACTCCCAGTTCTCCGCGCCGTGATCGCCATGGTTCTTGATGTGGTCCCAGACGCCAAAGGCGACCTTCAGCAACTCGTCGCGCAACTCCTCTGTATCGTGAATGGAGTCGTGTTCGCCCCCAAGCTCGAGCCACCAGAAGTTGTTCAAACCCGTGAAAGCATGCCCCCGGTTGGGCAGGTCGTCATCGCTCGCGAAGGTGTGCGCCCAGGAAGGCGGTGTGAACAATGTGGGCGAATCGGTCTCTCTCGCCTGGATGAGACAGCTCATGCCCATGG
>JAGLDW010000789.1 GCA_023145395.1 Lentisphaeria bacterium
CGCCTGCTTCGACGCCAGTGCGAGGCGGAGGCCCCCGTGATCGAGCCTGGTCAACGGATTGTCTTCACTCGAACGGTTCCGGATGTCCCCCCTGTCTACGACGAGGCGTCGTGGGTTGCGAAGTTTGCGGATGGTCGGGCGCACGAGCTTGGCCCGATCAGCAATATCTGCGCGGATTGGAGCATGCCTTTGCGGCAGGGCTTGGAAGGTCGGCGCGCCGCCTGCGAGACCGCGCTTGCGGAGTTCGCAGACGATCCGGAGGCGGTGGAGTTCCTGGAGTCCGCTGTCGAATCCATCGATTCCGTGCTGGCACTCGCAGGGCGCTATGCCGAAGCGGCCCACGCATGCGGCCGCGACGATCTGGCGGAGATGCTCGCGAAGGTTCCCGCGCGGACTCCGCAGACGTTCCACGAGGCGCTGCAGTCGCTCCGGTTCATGCACGCTGCGTTGTGGATGAACGGACACTACCACGTGGGATTGGGACGATTTGACCAGTATATGCGCCCCTATCTTCAGGCGGATTTGCAGACCGAAAGGATTGATCTTGCGGAAGCCGAGGAGCTTTTGGCCGAGTTCTTCCTCTCTCTGAATCGCGACAGCGATCTGTATCCCGGAGTGCAGCAGGGCGACAACGGGCAGTCCCTCATGCTTGGCGGAGTCACCCGCGACGGCGAATGCGCGGTCAACGAACTGACGTACATGGTGCTGCGGGCGGCTCGTGATGTGAATATGATCGATCCAAAGATCAACCTGCGTGTGACTAGGGATACGGACATCAAATTGCTCGAATTGGCTGCGGAGTTGACGCGCAAGGGGCTGGGCTTTCCTCAGTACTCGAACGACGAGGTGGTCATACCGGGGCTGGTCGCGCATGGGTACGACTTGGAGGACGCACGTGACTACACGGTTGCAGCCTGCTGGGAGTACATCATTCCTAGTCGTGGAATGGACGTGGTGAACATCGGTGCGGTTTCCTTTCCCGCCGCCGTGAATGAGACCGTGAGCGAGCTGCTGCCCCAGAATATTTCATTCGACGCGCTCTGCGCGGGCATTCGCAAGAATGTGCGTGCCCAGGTTGGGCGTCTGGTCGGAAGCTATCGCAATCTGATCCTTCCTCCTGCGCCCTATTACTCCGTGCTGATGCACGACTGTGTGGAGCGGGGACGGGACTTGAGCCAGGGCGCCAAGTACAACAATTTTGGCATACACGGCGCGGGCTCGGCAAACGCGGCGGACGCATTGCAGGCTGTGAAGGCGTTCGTGTTCGACGAGGGGAGCGTGGCGCCGGACACCCTAGTCGATGCTTTGAGAAGCAACTATGAGAACGCGGAGGTCTTGCGTGCGCAGCTGGCCTCGGGGGCGAAGGTCGGCAACAATGACGATGCCGCTGACGGGCAGCTGATCTTCCTTTTCGATTGTCTGGCGGATGCCTGCGAGGAAGAGGGTGACAACGGCCGGGGCGGAGTTGTGCGGGCTGGGACAGGATCCGCGATGTACTACGTCTGGCTGGCCCGGGGGCACGAGGGCATGTGCGAGCCCGTCGTGGGGGCGACAGCGGATGGACGCCTCGCCGGAGAGTTCTTCAGCTCGAGCCTCGCTCCCTCGCCGGGCGTGCAGATTCGCGGCCCCTTCAGTGTGCTGCAAAGCTATGGCAAGCTTGACTACCAGCGTATCTGCAACGGGGGACCGGTCACCATGGAGCTGTCCGACAGCGTGTTCCGCAGCGAGGAGACGATCCACAAGGTGGCCTTGCTGATCCGCAGCTTCGTCCAGTTTGGCTGTCAGCAGCTTCAGCTCAACACGCTGGATGTGAAGACGCTGGAGGATGCAAAAGCGCATCCGGAACAACACCGAAATCTCATTGTGCGAGTATGGGGGTGGAGCGGATATTTCTGCGAGTTGGCACCCGAGTACCAAGACCACATCATCGCTCGTCACAAACACGTGTTCTGAAGCGCGTCGGACTGTGCATAAGTGGCTCGGGACCTCCGGGACCGAGGGTGATCGTTGCGTGCTCGCTCGCGGTCCGGGACCTCCCGCACCACCATGCTTGCGGCCGGTCAGTGGCTCGGGACCTCCGGGACCGAGGATGGTCGTTGCATCCGCGCTCGCGGTCCGGGCCGTCCTGCACCACCATGGACACGGCTTTCGCCATTCGCGCCCTTCTTGGCATGAAATCTGCAATACGGACAGGTGGCGGTCATGAAGTGCCTTCTGACAACGCTTGCAGGAGCAAGGAAGGTGCATGTATGTTCAAGCAATGCACAGGTGGCGCGAGAGAAGGAGAAGATCCATGAACGAAGGAATCATCTTAGCAGTTCTTTTCCTCGGATTTCCGTTTCTGGTGGGCATAGCTGTATGGCGGTTGGTGATGGACATCATCCAGCACCAGCGCCAGAAGCGGCTTGAGACGGACATGGAGTTCGTGCGGAAGGAACTGAGATTACTCTGCAAGCGTCTGGATCCGTCCGAGATCGCGAAAGGCACAACTGGTTCCGGCGCTGTAGTGAAGGCGGCAGGCGAGTCCGTGCCAAGCCCCATTCCCAAAGCCGCCGCTTCCGAACCCGTTCCGCCGGACAAGCAGCCGGCGGGCCGAGGAGAAGCCGTTCCTGGACCTCTGCGTCCCATCGTGAAGAAACGTGTTGCCTCTCGGCCAGTTCCTCCT
>JAGLDW010000079.1 GCA_023145395.1 Lentisphaeria bacterium
GGCGAGTCGGTTGCCACGGCCATGGCCGTTGTCAGCAACGCGTGCATGCATTGCTGACCGTGCGAGTTCTGGTAGTTGAGATGCAGTTTCAGGTGTTGTCGGCACCACTTGTAGGCATTGTCGCCGTGGTACTCGATATGGTCGAGAACCTGGCGTCGCTCGGACTCGGTCAGGTGGTCGTGGAGGCGGTCGAACGCCAGTGCCACGCCCTTCAAACCGTACTCGTAGTTGTACACCACCGTGTCGTGCTGGCCTCTGTCCTCGAGATGATAGTCCATGCGGAACGGCGCCACGAAAAGGAGCCAGCGCTTGGCGGCCTTTGCATACTTGATGTCACCGCTGACCAAGTACGCGAACGACAGGTTGTCGGCTTTTCCCGCATCGGAGTTCAGCTCGCGACTCCGATAGCCCTTGGGCACAAAGGACGTGCCGTCCTTCAAGTAGAAAACCTGTTTGCGACTCTTGCTGGGATTCTCGGGCATCGGCTGCAGGTTCAGCTTGCGTTCCTTCGCCTGTAGAAGTCTGTCCGCGCGATGGCGAAGATGCTCCCAGGCTTCCTTGGCTGGTCCGTGCCGACGTTGGCGAAATGCCTCCAGCGTATCCGGTGTGACGTAGACGCGGGGGTGTTCGGGCATGTTGGCCAAGATCTGCTCCGAGGGGGGGACGGGCAGCGGCACGGACTCGGGCGTGATGACAAAGCTGCGCACGGGGGCGGGCTCCGAGCTGCTGCCCCTGTCGTCGATAACGAAATAGCGCCAGTGCCAGATCCCGTTCGGCAACGTGGCGGAATGGTTGTAGAACGGCATGTCGATGCCTTCGACGCGGATCACGCCGCGCTCGAAATTGCGGTCTCCGCAGAATTCCACCGTGTAGGTGACGGCTCGGGCGTCCACACGCCAGATCATCGACGGAGGATTGGTGAAGGCCACACTTCCGTCGGAGGGGGACAGCGGCGGATGTTTCGCCGGTTGCTCCGACGTGTCCACGGGGAACCCCCAGGCACATCCCAGCGTTAGCGACAACAGCGACCAGCAACTACAAGATCGTGCGGACAAGATCGTTTCCCCTTTGCAGTGGACAAAGCTTCGTGACTTGCTCGACCATAATACTCGCTGGCGAGCCGCGCCAGAGCCACAGCGGAAAGGTCTGGGACCGAGCCAGGGCGTGAGACAACAGAGCCCGGAACGACAGTGA
>JAGLDW010000790.1 GCA_023145395.1 Lentisphaeria bacterium
GTGTGTCGCCGTGTATTCAACTGGATCATCGTGGGCGAGGAGTATCGCGATCCAAGCAAGACTGTGGAGTTCGCGGTGGCTACGACCTGGGGGGTGCGGATCGGCATCTCGATTTTTGTTGCGGGCGTGTTGTTCGGCTTGAAGCTGAGCTTCGACTACGGCATCATTGGTCCAAGCGGTCGCGTGGCGCTCGGGTTGCTGGTGGGTGCGGGTATGCTTGTCGGTGGCGTGAAGCTGCTGGGCCGGAAGGCGCAGTTGCTCGGCTTGGGGCTGATGGGTGGCGGCCTGGCGACGTTGTACGCGACGTCCTTCGCGGCGCACCAGATGTACGAGATCGTCAACTCCTGGACCGCCTTTGGGATGATGGGTGCAGTGACGCTTGTGGCGGGGTTGCTGGCCATCCGCTTCTCCTCTCTGCTGGTCGCCGTGCTGGGTATCATCGGTGGCTATGCCACACCGTTTGTTCTGTCGGGCAACGCCGATGCGGGCTACATAAGCTTCTTCGCCTACCTCTTGCTGCTCGGTGCGGGCATTCTACTGATCTGCCGGTACCGCGATTGGCCGTTGCTCAACTATCTGGGTCTGGGGTTCTGCATGGTGCATGTCCTGACTACGTTGGACGGACGCTACGGGAGCGCCCCGTTTGCACAGGTCATGCCGATGCTCGTGCTGTTGTTCCTGCTGTATTCGACCGTGATGGTGTTGCACAACATTGTGGCCCGCAAGTCGTGCACACTGATTGAGCTTGGCGGGTTGACTGCGAACTCCGCCGTGTTTTTTGGCGTGTCTCAGGCTCTGATCCGAGCACAGTTCTCATCGGAGGCCATAGCCATTCTGACCATCGGTCTGGCGATCTTCTACATTGGTCTGGTGTTCATCCTCATGAAGCGTGGTCTGTTGGACCGTGGGCTACTGCTTTCACTCATCACACTGGGCTCGTTCTACGTGTGCATGACCATGCCGTTGCTCTTGTCGCGCGAGTGGCTGACCGCGAGCTGGGCTGTGCAGGCGCTGCTGATGCTGTGGCTGAGCCGCCGGACGGGGAGTCGGTTCCTGCAGGCGCTCTCCTATGTCGTCTTTGGCATTATGCTCTTTCGTCTGGGTGTCTTCGACCTGCCGCGCACGTACCCCTGGCGGCCTGACCGCGTCCCCTCCGTGGCCGCCTACCTGCCCGACATGCTTCAGCACATCCTGACCTTTGGCATTCCCATCGCGGCACTCGCCTGGGCCTGCCGTCTGCATGCATTGCCCGCGAAATCTGCAACGGGCGGTCTGGGGGAGGGCAACGACATTCCCCGCCTTGTTCCCGACAGCGGTGCGGTGATGGCCTTCCTAGTGCTTGCCACACTGGTGGGCTTCATCTTCTCGACTTGTGAGACGAATCTGTTTATGCGCCACTTTGTCCCGAACCTGCGTGTCGGCGCCATCTCGATCCTCTGGGCACTTTTCGCTCTGTCGTGGATTGTCTTCGGGATTAGCAGGGATTTCCGCAAGCTTCGCCTGTGCGGGCTGGGTCTGTTTGCTGTAGTGGCCTGCAAGGTGGTCCTGGTGGACCTTGAAGGACTGGGTGCCGTGTACCGCATGGTGGCGTTGATGATCATGGGGGTGATTATTCTGGGCGGGTCTTTTATCTACCTGCGCAATGCGGAGAAGTTTTCGAGAGGTAAGGAGGAGGAATGATGCAAAAGCAACTGATATGGACGGTGTTAACCATCTCTCTCTCGAGTTTGGGTGCGCCCGTTCTGCGCGATGTCCAGCCTCCTGTAGCGCGGCAGGAGCTTGTGGCTGTGCCTTTGGACGCGCACGTGTTCGCCTATGCGGCTACGGATCTGCGCGACCTGCGCGTGAAGGACCAAGGCGCTGCCGATGTCCCCTTCGTGATCCAGCAGCAGCGGAGGGGGAAGCTACATGTCACCGAAACCTTCGCGACGGGCAGCGTTGGCAACCTGGTGGTGCGAGACGACAATTCGGTTCTTTTCCAAGTCGCACCGCCGCGAAAGCCCAGACGGCCGAAGCCACCAGTCGCAATGGTGTTTGACACTCGGTTGCGGGACTTCGAGAAGCGTGTCATTGTCGAGATCGGGAGCGATGGGGGAGGGTGGACGAAGCTGGCTTCCTCCGTGCCGCTCTACGACTACACGCGGTTCATGGATGTGCGCTGTCTGCGCGTGCCACTTGCGGAGCACGCAAGAGTTGCATCCTACCGTGTGACCGTGCTGGATGTGAGCGACGAAATGAAGGCGCCCTTGGTGAAAACCACAAAGGGATCGGGAGGGGGAGAACCAGATCGCCTCACCGTGTCCGAGAGCCTGCGCAGACGGGATTTCCGGATGGACGGGATCCGCTTCGTCTACCAGGCCAAGGCCGTGCACGACGAGGAGCCCGTGGTTCGGAAACAGGCGGTCGAGATCGAGGGAATCGAACACGAGGACGGCAAGACTATCGTCACTGTGCGCACGGGAGGGCTGCCAGTCACGGGGATCGAGGTCGCAGTCGAAGAGGGGATTTTCAGCCGCCGGGTCACCATCGAGCGTGAACGGGAGAAGATGCTCGGCGCCTCCGCTCGCGCGGGCCGCTACGAAGTGGTGGGGCAGGGGACGCTTAAATCGCTCGTGTTCCGCAAACTCAGCAGGCGGGACTTGCAGATCAATCTGCACAGGGAAGTCCGTGCGTCTACGCTGCGTCTGGTCATTGATGATGGGGATAGTCCCCCCTTGCACATTTCCGGGGTGGAAGCCACCACTCCCGTCTACCGCGTGGTTTTCATCGCGGAGCCGGGCAGTGCCTGCCGCGTGAGCTACGGCGAACCATCCCTTGCCGCGCCCAAGTACGACACGCTTGCGCTTAGGGAACTTATGCGGGTTCAGCGTCAGGCCATTCGCGAGCTTGAGTTGGCACCTCCATCCCCGGAGATGGGACCGCCCACCGTGGCCCTTCGCGACGCCCTGCCGCGCTGGCTCAACAGCCGTGGATTCCTTGTCGCTGCAGGCGTGCTTGTGGTGCTGGGCCTGGGCTTCGCCGTCGCCAAGGCCGTGCGTGGCATCGAGATCGAGACGGGCGACAAGTCATGATGATCATCGGGACGTAGTTGATGGCGCCTGGACTTCCGTTCACTCCGCAGGCAGTGTGCGGTTTCCCTCGACCACGTTGCGGCTCTCAGTCACGCTGATGTTTCCGGAGACGAGGTTGTTTCGAACTTCGTTCCAGAAGCAGCGCTTGCCCAGCGAGATGGCATTTCGGCCTGGGGCGTGGATCACATTGCCGATGATGTGGTTGCCTATGTCGATGTCCTGCTGAGGACAGTTGCGCCACCACCAGACCGTGATGCCGACACCGCACTCGCTGATGCGGTTGTGGGCGACTGTGCAGTAGGAACCATCGTTGATCGTGACGCCCGTGTGCGCTTTGCGCACTTCGTTCCCGCGGACTTCGCAGTGGGTGCAGAAGTGGTCGAGGTCGATGGCCTCGTCGGCGATATTCTCGATTTGGCATCCCTCCACCAAGCCTCTCGCGACGCAGTACATGGCGACGGCTCGGCCGTAGCAGTTTCGGATGCGGCAGTTGATCACGCGGAAATCCTCGATGGGAGGGGCGACGGGACCCTTGCTGTAGGAAAAACGCCCGTGGACGAGGATTGCACAGCGCTTGACGTGCCCTGGGGCGCGGGGCGTGTTGGGGCCGCGTCCACCATCGAGGATCAGCCCCTGCAGGAGGATGTTCTTCCCCGAGTGGGTCATGGTGAAAATGTTGTTGGCGTAGCCGATAGTGCTTCCCACCGGCGTTTCCTGCGTCAGGGGCGTGGCGAGCTGGAGCAGGTTGCCGGTGACGTCGGCAACTGTGGCGTCAAAGCCTTTCTCCCCGTGTCCGCTCTCCAGGGTCTTGGGTGGGTCGATTCGCACGGTGGTTCCAGCCAGAAAGGGTGTCCCGTCCTCGATCTGAAGACGTGTGGCGCCCTTTGGGGCAGTGGCCGCGACGCGGGTTGGGGGAGGTAGTTGCAGGATGGTGCCGGGCTCTCCCTCGATGCGCAGGTTCTGGCGTTGCGACAGGGAGATGGTCTGGCGCACCATGTAGGTGCCAGCCTTGATGAAAACCGTCCCGCCGTCCTTTCCCAGCGAGTGCAAAGCGGAGAGGATCGGTTGTTCCGTGTTGCCTTGGAAGTCGCCGGTGTCGTCCTGCGCCACCACCAGCCGCCTGCGGAAGGCGTCGATGCTGCGGAAGCGGGTCTCCACCCGGTCTGCGTGGACATCGACAATGCGATAGCCGAGAGGACAGTTGTTGTTGCGGCGCTCGTCGCTAAGGCATCCAGTCGTGAAGTGATCCACCCCCTCTTTTCGTACGTGAGCATTGCTGTGTGCGTGCCCTCCGAACCAGGCGACGACCTTGTACGGATTGAGGATGGCCAATGCTTTCTCGTAGCCATCCACATCCCCTGGAAGACGTTTGGTGTAGGATGGTTCGCGGTAGACACTCGCGTGCCCGAGGACGATGATTGGCGTGTCTCGGGTTAGCGTCTGCACATGTTCGGCCAGCCAGCTGAGGGTTTCCTCGGAGAATCCGCAGTCGTAGGTGTCCTTGACGCCGCGCCGCACGGTGTCCAGAACGAGGAAGTGGTAGGGGGGCAGATTGAAGCCGTCGTTGCGGCGCCCAAAGACCTCTTCGAAGGATGTGAGGTGGTCGTGGTTCCCGTAGACGGGGATGACCGGGCAGCGCAAACCGGCGAAGAGGTCACGGGCCAGTTCTGTCGAGGCGAGAGGCTTCTCGCCGTTGATGATGTCACCGGTGATCACGACAAAGGCCGGTTGCGGATCGAGCATGTTGATGTCGTGGATGCCCTTGCGCACGGATGTCGCGTTCTCCCCAGCGATCAAGTGAGTGTCGGTGACCTGGACGAAGCGGAAGAGGCGCTGGTTTGGGCGGAAGGCGTCCGGATAGGCTAGGCGGGTGCCCTTCGCCTTGCCAGAAGCCGGTTTGTCCGCGCCCAGCGAGCAGGCTAGGAAAAGGCCTAGACATAGAATCCATGGTCGGTGGCCCCTGATTATCATTGCCGCGCACTCCATGCTTCCGGTGTATTTTCAGTGTTTGGGAACATGTACCTATATCACCTGCCGCATGATTCTCCCAGCCGTGTCCCGTTCTCCTCCGATATTTGACACACGGTGATGTGAGGATAGGGTATCTGTTTTGTTGTGGGCGGTTTGCGTGTTTGCGAAAACAAGTGCGCCAGCCCATGCCTAAATACGGTGTGCTAAACCGATTCTGTCTCTTAGTGATATGTGGAACTAGAAGTAGCAGAGGGGTGATACGATGAAGCGACTAGTTGCGGTATTCATGGCTGTTCTCGTGTGCGGTCTCGGAAGCCAATCCCTACAGGCGGCAGACACGATCAAGATTGGCGCGATTTTCGCGGTGACTGGTCCCGCCTCGTTTCTGGGCGCGCCCGAATCGAAAACTGTGCAGATGCTGGTGGATGAAATCAATGCCAAGGGCGGAGTCCTGGGAAAGCAGATCGAACTCATCATCAAGGATAGCGGAGCGAATCCCACCAAAGCAATTTCCTTCACGAAGCAGCTGATCGAAGAGGAGAAGGTTCTGGCGATCATTGGCCCCTCGACGAGCGGTGAAACGATGCAAATCAAGGGAATCTGCGAAGCAAACAAGATGATTCTGGTTTCCTGCGCAGCAGCGGAGGTCATCGTCAATCCGGTCGCGAAATATGTGTTCAAGACCCCTCAGAAGGATAGTCAGGCAATTGCCTGGATCTTCAAGACCATGAAGAGCCTTGGGATTTCGAGAATTGGCGTGTTGAGTGGAAACACAGGCTTTGGCAAGGCGGGCAAAGGACAGCTCAGCAAACTGGCGCCTGCCGCTGGCATCGACGTTGCCATCAGCGAAACCTACGACAAGAGAGCCAAGGATCTCACGGCTGTTCTCGCAAAGCTCAAGGCCAGGAACATTCAGGCTGTGGTCAACTGGTCGATTGTTCCGGCCCAGTCCATCGTTGCCAAGAATATGAAGCAGATTGGGCTGGACGTGCCTCTCTTCCAGAGCCATGGCTTCGGCAACATCAAGTATGCCCAGCAAGCCGGCAAGGCGGGTGAGGGGATTCTCTTTCCGGCCGGACGTCTGCTGGTCGTTGACACGCTTGCCGACGGACACCCGCAGAAGACGCTGTTGGCCGGGTACAAGAAAGACTACGAGAGAAAGTATGGCGAAGATGTGTGCACGTTCGGCGGACATGCCTACGACGCTCTCATGATTGTTGTCAAGGCCATCGAAAAGGCGGGAGGCACGGACCGCGAGAAGGTTCGTGACGCGATCGAGAGCCTGACGTTCGTGGGCACCGGCGGAGTTTTCAAGTTCTCCCCCAAGGACCACAACGGTCTGGGACTCGACGCCTTCGAGATGATGACGGTCAAGGACAACAAGTTCGTGATCTACAAGAAGTAAGAACAAACCGCGTTCGATGTGATGAGCCTCCTGCAGGATCCTATAAGATTCTAGGGCCAGTTTTGCAGGGGGCTCTTCCAGTTTCCCGACTTCCCGGGTGCCGGATGCTCACATTTCGCCGCCGGGATTCGGACACCAAACAGCCAAATGTCTCAGGCTCTGCAATACATTTTTGCCGGAATCACGGTTGGCAGCATCTATGCTATTGTCGCCATCGGATTCAACCTCATCTACAACACCACGGGGATCATCAACTTCGCCCAGGGCGAGTTTGTGATGTTGGGTGGGATGGTGGCCGTGACGTTGACCGCTTTCCTGCCCCTGCCGCTGGCGGTTGCCGGCGCCGTCGTCATTGTCATGCTGTGTGGTGGCGCGGTGGAATTGCTCTTCTTTCGGCGTCTCCGGAATCCCAATGCCATGCAGATGATCGTCATCACCATTGGCCTCTCGATCCTGGTCCGGGAGGCGGCGCTCCACGTGTGGGACGAAAAGGTGCGTTCGCTGCCCTATTTCACCGGAGATGAAATATCGTCGGTCAAGATTTTCGGCGCAGGGATTTCCCCACAGGTCTTCTGGGTTCTCGGCACGGTTGTGGTCGCTGTCATTGTCCTGCATTGCTTCCTGCATTTCAGCATTGTCGGGAAGGCGATGCGTGCCTGTGCCTCCAATCCCTCGGCATCCATGCTGGCTGGCATCAACATCTCGTCGCTCAGGACCTTCACATTCATGGTCAGCGCCGGTCTTGGAGCGCTTGGCGGTTGTGTCATGTCACCCATCTGCGCAACCCAGTACGACATGGGCACCAATCTGGCAATCAAGGGCTTTGCCGCAGCCATTCTGGGTGGGCTTGGCAATCATATGGGGGCGCTCGCAGCCGGGCTGCTGGTGGGGCTGGCTGAAAAATGCAGTGTCTATTATCTTCCCGCAGCCTATCAGGATGCTGTTTCCTTTGCCATTCTCCTACTGGTTCTAGTGGTGCGTCCACACGGACTTTTTGGCTCCAAAAGCGCCGCTGTATTGAGAGATTAGATCTGTGAGAAAAAAAACACATCTAATCGGAATGACGGCCTTTGTGCTCGCGGTGGTCGCGGTGCAGCTGCTGGCCAGCGCCTGCCACCGTGAATACTATCTGACACAGTTGATCGTGGCCGCCTACTATTCCATTGTCGCTCTGGGATTGTGCCTGGTGATGGGCTATGCCGGGCAGATCTCGCTGGGTCACGGCGCCTTCTTCGCCATCGGAGGCTACACCTCCGCCGTGTTGACGACCCTTGACCTGGGAAAGCTGGCCAACACGGATTTTGGACAGCTTCTCTGCCGACTCCGTTTCCTGGTGCCACGTCAGGATCTCTATGGCGGCGAGTTTGTGGGGGTCTCCCCTCCCGCCGCCTTTGTGATCGCCATCCTTCTGACTGTGGTCACGGCCCTGGCGATTGGCTATCCCGCATTGCGACTCAAGGGGCATTATCTGGCTATGGCGACACTGGGATTCGGCTTGATTGTCTACCGGATTCTGGTGGGTAGCGAGTTCACCGGGGGCGCGGACGGAATCTCGTCGGTGCCAAACTGGCATCTGCTGCCCGGACTGGTCATCTGCGAAAAGAATGGGATGCGACTTCAGAACTACTATTTCGCCTGGGTGGTGGTCGGAGTGACCTTGATTTTCATTCTGAAGCTTGTCAACTCCAGAGT
>JAGLDW010000791.1 GCA_023145395.1 Lentisphaeria bacterium
GCGGGCTACAAACTCCAGATCTTCGTTCTGAGTGCGGTGTTGGCCGCCACTGCGGGCTCCCTTTTCACGCACTACTACGGATCCATCGGCCCAAGTGAGGCCGGCGCCATGCATTCCGTGCGCTACGTGGCGTTGGTCGCGGTGGGGGGGATGGCCAACGTATGGGGGGTTCTGACGGTCAGTACGATCCTGACCTTCCTCTCCTTGCGCGGTTGTTTCGGCAGTTACGACGATGCCGTTTTCGGAGCCATCCTCATATTCATCATGACCTTGGCTCCCGAAGGGCCTCTGCAACCTTTGGCACGCGGTGCCGGAATGTTGGTGCGGAGACTGCGCGGAGAAGATCAGGAAGCGGTTGACTCGGAGGCGACGGGGGAATAACCTCGCTCCCAGGGATCAGTGTGGAAATTCAGGTTTATGGTGACAGAAAGCAAAACAGAATCCACCTTCGGCGGACCGGCACAGCCCCTCATATCGGTGTCCGGTGTTCGCCATTCCTTTGGTGGTCTGCTCGCTTTGGACAATGTATCGTTCGATGTGCAGCCCGGGTGCATCAAAGCGGTCATTGGGCCGAACGGCGCCGGCAAGACAACTCTGTTCAATATTATTTCAGGATTGATCAAACCCGATGAGGGGCAGATCACATTCCGGGGCAAGCCGATCACGGGCTTGCCGCCGCATCGTATCGGCAAACTCGGACTCTCCAGGACATTTCAGAATCTGAGTCTCTTCGAGAACATGACGGTGCTGGAGAATGTAATGGTCGGCGCGCACCGCCGGTCCCGCAGTGGCATTCTAGCCGCAGTGCTGCATTTTCCACGACAGCGCAGAGAAGAGAGGGAGACCAGAGAGATAGCCTTGCGGCATCTCGAGGATGTGGGCTTGGAGGATCGGGCGGATCTACCTGTCGGAGTACTGTCTTTTGGGCAGCGGCGACTGGTGGAGCTGGCACGTGCGTTGGCAAGTGATCCGGAAGTGATTCTTCTGGATGAACCCGCGAGTGGCTTGAACACTTGGGAAACGATCAATCTGGGAAAAGTCATCACACAGATTCGTGACCGTGGTGTCACAATGCTGCTGGTGGAACACGATATGTCCCTCGTCATGGACATCTCGGACCACATCGTCGTTCTCAACTTCGGGGAACATGTCGCGGAGGATGTGCCCGAGGCAATCCGCAGCAACAAGAACGTCATCACCATCTACTTGGGAGGAGACTTCGACAGTGCTTCGGATTAGAAATCTGCACTGCGGATATGATGGCATGGAAGTCGTCAAGGGCGTCAGTCTGCACGTGGCAGATGGCGAAATTGTGGCTTTTCTCGGGGCCAATGGCGCTGGGAAAACGACCCTTCTCAATGCCATCGTGGGCCTGCTGAAACCCTGGCACGGTTCCATTTGCATCGACGGGCGCGAAACGGTTGGCGCGCCCACTTGGCGCAGTGTTTCGCACGGCGTGGTCCTAGTGCCCGAGGGGCGACAGCTCTTTGCGGATATGACGGTGTGGGACAATTTGGTCGTGGGCGGCTACTTGAACCGAAATCGAGCTGTGGCCATCGAGGAGGTGCTGGACCGATTCCCCCGGCTGAGAGAGCGCAAACGGCAGATCGCGGGAACCATGTCCGGCGGGGAACAGCAGATGCTGGCTATTGGCCGGGCCCTGGTGGCCAAACCGAAACTGCTCCTGCTCGATGAACCCTCCATGGGGCTGGCTCCGATCATCGTGCAGGAACTGTTCAACACCA
>JAGLDW010000792.1 GCA_023145395.1 Lentisphaeria bacterium
GTACGGGCCGCCGCGCTGGAACGCGCAATTGACCCAATGCCCCTGGCGGTCCAATATTGCCATCCCTCCGCCGCGGCGCCTTCACCCGTCTCGCAAGACGGATTGGCTGTTACGGACTGTGTCTTCGCTGTTGCCAGATAGGTCAATACGCCTTGGGCCGTGGCGCGCGCGATGGGCGTGGCGCCACGGGCCGCCATGTCGTCAAGGCGGGCGCGAACGACCGGCGATTCCTCGACCCAGTCAACCGTGCGCCAAAGCGTCTTCACTCCCCAAGCATCGCCGCGAACCTGGGCATAGCTGGGGTGTCTGAGGTCCATCGCAAACCGCAAAACAGGATCAGAAGCGAACTCTGTTATCATGTCCAGCCGTTTCTTATTGCACACAAACGTCTGCTCCGCGAAATCCGCGATGCGGAGTGCGTCAGCTTCCGTCACGAGCGGCAATTGCTCACCCGCGGCGTCTCTGCTGAAGGCTTGCCAGGACGCCTCATAGTATTCGAACGCCCGCAGCATCAAGCGAGCCCGCGTACGCTGCTTTTCCGTTCCAGCCTTGGCCACCGCCTCCTCCAGCCAGGCACGGCTCTTACGCATGTCCTCGGCGGTCACGGCCTCCAGGTATGAAGGATTGTCGAAAGCCAGATAGGTGCGCCCCTGTTTCGGGAACCAGCGATGCTCATGGATGCGACGCGTCCAGAAATCCTCCCACAGGGCATAGTAGGCGGCCATGCAAGGCGCGGCCTTCACGCCAACGGCGCGCTCATACCACTCCTTCAGCAGGGCGTCCACATCGCGGTCTGGATCCCACAGCAGCTTGAGCACCACGTACATTTTGGGGCCCGAACCCCAATTGGTATACGCCTCCGCATAGAATGCACGAACGTTATTGTCCCGCCCGAACCGGAGATAGTCGTCCATCGTGTGGAAATAGACGCGCGGCAAACAGTAGGTCGCTCCGTAGATATAGTCATACCAGCCGATGGCCGTGCAACGATCGCGCCACGCCTTGGCAACAGCTTCGTCCTTTTCCTTAAGTGGCGCATAGGCATACTGACTGCGATCGTAGGTGAGATACGAGATCAACCGGGGGTGCAGCTTGACGGTGGTCGGCGCCTCGGACACGTCATAGTAGCCAAGGCACCCGAAGTACTTATCCGGGTATTCGGCCAGCACGCCCTCAACCACGCGATTGCACCAGTCGTAATAGAGGTTGGAGAAATTCCGGTGCCCCACGTAATTCCGCTCCTTGCCCATACGGGCCGAGCATTCCGGACACAGGCAGAACCCGCTGCTGTCATTTGTCCCCAAAGAGTAGGATGTCGCCTCTGGATGCACCTTGAAATAGGCCGTGATGTTCTTCACCGCCTCAGTAACGGTCTCCGAGTTTGAGAAGCAAGGTTGCCAGCCATTGGTCTTGTCGGTGGGAGGCAGGAACCGTTTCCCATCGGCCCGCATCGGGAAGAACTCGGGATGCGTTTTCGTGTACTTGGACGGTGGAAACAGCCGAAGCAACCAATGATGGAACTTCACGCGGGCGTGCAGGCGATTCCGGCGGCCCCATTCCCGGTTCATTGCGGGGATATCGCGAGTGAAATAGGCGGGCTCCCCTTCTACCGTGCCCAAGGGAACTGTGAGCGTCTTGTTCTGTGGTACGTCATCCCCATCGGGGCCCGGCAACAGCCATCGCACGCCCACATAACGCTCCAGGAACTCGTAGACGCCGAACTCAACGCCCCAGGCAGTCGGCCCGGAAATCGTGATCCCCTTGGGCGTCACGTCAATCACATAGCCGTCGCCATCCATATCCTTGAGCGTTGCATCCACACGAAGTTCGATGGCGGCCGGGGCCGTGTCCGGGCGGACCGTGTACTTCACCAGTGTAGCGCCCGATGCCTCGGCAACGTAGCGGATGAGCGTATCGGCGGCCGCATTCACCTGTTTGTCGTCGGCCTGAGCGACATGCACCAACGCACGGGGTGCGCCATTCTCAACAATACAAAGGGTGTCCTGCGCCACGGCGGTCGCGGACAGGAAAACGACCAATGCGATGAAATTGCACAGAAGCGACGGTTTCGTTGTGTTCATAGCTCACGGTGTATTTGACGTTGCCTAGACAGCCTGATAACTCAACACCCAACAGGTG
>JAGLDW010000793.1 GCA_023145395.1 Lentisphaeria bacterium
GTTTCGATGTCGCGTCGGACGCCTTCGAGGTGGGCGACCGGCTGTATCGGTGGGTGCCGAACTACAGTTGTCTGAGAGCCTACGTCGGCCTTCTTGCGGAGGGGCGGACGCGCCGTCGACGAGTGCGCGCGGCAGGGCAATGTGCGATTTCTCTCGACCTGTCCTCTCGGGACCGTGTCCTCCGCCGCGGGCGAATGCGTTCCGGTGGATGTGGACGTCTCCTGCCTGGACAACGAGGGCGAATCGGCGCTCCAGCGCGCCGGGAAACGCCCGCTGGACGCGAAAACGGCGCTATCTTCCGTCATGAAAACGCGAAAAAGGACGCCTGGCCAGTCGGAGAGATGCGGGAGAGCGCGGGGAGCCGCGAAAACGGAACTGATCGTTAGCAAGATCCAGAAATGACCGGGGCTGTCACGGATTCACGGGAGTGTAAACCTATGACTGACTTTCTTTTCAATTCAGAATTTCGCCAGCAACTGCAGGAAAGTGCGCACCACTACGGCGAGGTGGCATTTCTGGAGTCGGTTCTCCGTCCCGGCATGACCACGATAGAGGGTGGCGCAAATCGCGGGGTAACGGCCATCGCCATGGCCATGGCCGTAGGCAGTCAAGGCCACGTGCATGCCTTTGAGCCGGTGCCAGAATTCTTCGCAACCCTTGAAGAGAATATTTCACGGAACAACATCGGCAATACCAGCGTGTACAACCTTGCATTGAGCAACCAGGCCGGGAGCATCTCCTTTTACAAGCATGGCACGGGCAGCGGAGTCACATTCACGGACGACGGCGAGGCAATTGAAGTGGAGGCAATTACCATTCCCGAGTTTCTGGCTGTTCAGAACATACCGAGTCTGGATTTCATCAACTTGGATTGCGAAGGCAGTGAATTGCTCGTTTTGCAGAGTGCTCAAGACGTGCTGACGGAGCAGGCACCACCGATTTTCTGCGAGGTCCATCGCGGCTATCTCGAAGCACTGGGACAATCAGTAGCTGAATTGGCGAAGTATCTCGCAGGTCTTGGCTATGACGTGAAGCCCATTCAGGTGGAGGATCTGAAGTCCCCTTCTGATTTTGATCACTGCTCGCATATCTACGCAGCGTGATGACGGGCGTGTTCGGGACTCGGCGCAACTGGCAGGACCACAGCACTGGCCTGAGTGAAATAGGTGTCGTTCCCACATGTTTGAACATCGGATTTTCCCACCACTCGCAGGAAACACCTACGGAGCTGACGTGCGCCCCACGCTGGTGCTGTTTGCTTGTTTCACAAGCAGGAACACACTATACTCGAACTAGGGTGATGAAGCGGTGTCTCACTGTTTGTAAGGTCACCCATCTTTGGTGTTTCCGAACAGGCGGCCCAGTGCGTGCAAAGGACAAGTTTCAATAGGCGGCTTTCTCTGGCTGCGGTTCTTCTCGGAATCGTGGGCTGTGTGCTGCTATGGTCTCGCCGCCCCGCTCCTGTGGATTCTGGTGCCACCGCCTCGCCGGCGGAACCGGTCGCGCGAGTGCAGACCAAGAAACCGTTGCGTGCGATCCGCGGTGTCCGCGGTGTTCGCAAGGCAGTCTTGGCGCCCAGCGCTCCACGGGACTGGCCTCGGATGCCGGGGATACTGGTCGCTGCGAGTGGTGCGTCACCCGATCAGAAGGCGGTCTTGAAGGTAGAAAAAACCGACTTGTCCGGCACGGAGATGACCTTCCAGTTGGGCGCGTACACCATTGCTAGCGGGCACCATTTGGGAGTGTCGACCAGTCGGGTCGAATCCGCCGGAGGAAATCGCATGAAAGAGCGCCACTGCCCCGCTCTTCCCGTGCACTCCTGGGATGTTCTCATTCCGGCGGGGAGCACGCCCGAGCTTGTGATCGGCGAGATGGATGTCGAGGAACTTGCCTGCGCACCACCCACGCCGTCGGCTGGTTTTGTGTCGCGGACAACACTCGTGGACACTGCTTTGTTCGGTCCTGTGTACAGTTCGCCGCAGCCTTTCCCCAAGGAAATTGCACGGGTTGCCAGCGCGTACAGCCTGCGCGGCGTTCGCGGGATGCGAATCGCCATCCAGCCCTTCCAGTACATGCCGGAACGAGGTGTCATGCGTGTGGTCAAGAGCGTGAAGCTCTCCGTGCGCACGCCAGACGCGCGGAGCGGGGATCTGCCCTCGCCACCGCTGTCCGCTTCGTTCCGCCGGGATTTTTTTCACAGATTCGCCAATGTCGAACTTGCGGTTCTGCGTGGCGACGTGGCAGACACGGGTGCCGCAACCACGAGTCGGGCGGACCTTGGGGACGGGGATGATTTGCTGGATCGGCCCGAGAAGCTGCTGGTTGTGGCTCCGGATGGCTGGACCGGCTCCACGGACGACTTTGTCACTTGGAAACGCCAGCGCGGATTGGACGTCACGGTGAGCGCCTACCCGACGGACACAGGCAGCGGAGTGGCCAATCTGCGCACCTATCTGCGAGGCAAGTATACGACCGAGGCCATCACCTACGTGATTCTGATCGGAGACCACGACGATATTCCCGCCGACACCTCTGGGGAGCATCCCACGGATACTGAGCACACATTCGCAGATGGGGACGATCCCTATCATGATTTTTTCATCTCACGTGTGTCCGCCACGAGTGCAGCCGACGCTCAGTACCAACTCGACAAGTTCGTGCAGTACGAGAAGACGCTTGCCCATGGAACGGATGTGGCGCGCCAGGATTGGACCAACGCGGCCATCATGATCGGATCCGAGGAGACTGCCTCCACGAGTGAGTTCGGAAAGCTGGACTGGGAGCTTCTGGCGGTCGAGCGTCAGCGGCTGCTCAACTACGGCTACACATCGATAGCGGCGCTGTACGACCACCCATCGGACGTGCAGACACAGGAGATTGTCGATGAATGGAACGCGGGAGCCGGACTCGTCTACTATCTGGGGCACGGCTCTCCCACCTCGTGGGTGACGGGTAGTTTCTACAGCGGCGACTGTGCCGACCTGGTCAACGGGGGGGCGCTGCCTTTCGTCCTGAGCGGATCCTGTGACTCGGGCGATTTCACAGACCGGCGCGTGTCCCTGGCGGAGGCGATGATGCGCGCGGGGGACTCCAGCGCGGAGGCGGGTGCCATTGGAGTGGTCGCCGCCACCACCGCGATGGCCTGGGATCCCCCCATCGCCTTGCTCATGGCCTTCACGAGCTATGTGCGGGAGGATGACACGTTCACCATCAGCGCCCATGCCAATGGCGCGGATATCGATCTCGAATTCGCGGGTGTGAGCCCCATGCAGACGGCGGGCGCCTTCGCCTTCTTCAGCATCCAGCGTGCCGTCGATTTTTGCTACACGACCACGTCTTCGAGTTCGAAACCTCCTGAGGATGTCGCCCTGCAGACGCATTTGCTGGGAGATTGCACGCTGGGTCTGCGCACTGGCACCCCTTTCACTCTCGACGTGACGGCTGGCACCGAGGTCGTCTCGGGTCTGCCCTTCGCCGTCACTGTGTCGGACGCCGCTTTGCGCGCTCCCGTCGAAGGTGCGATTGTTTGCCTATATCGCGAGGCAGACGGGAAGCAGGACGTGGCTTTCACGGACGTGACGGGCGCGGCCGAACTTCAGTTTGACGAAGCAGGAGACGGGGAGTATCTGCTGACCGTGTACCACCGCAATGCGCAGGCCGTTGTCCAGCGCGCCATCTCTCCCGCCGAGCCGGGGTTGTCCGTGGTCTTGCCCGCAGGCGGGCTCTCGGACGCTTTCCTCGGCGAAAGCTTCTCGCACACGTTCGAGGCTGTGCAAGGCGAAGCTCCCTATGTGTGGAGCCTGGAGTCCGGCAGCGTGCCCGGCCTGTCATTCGACGCGGCGAGCGCCACTTTGTCCGGCGTGCCGACGGACGCAGGGACATTTTCGTTCACCGTGCAGGTCAGTGACAGCGCAGATCCCGTGGCGACGGCCAGCCGCGCATTCGAGCTGACATGCGGTGTGGCCGTCACTCTGCCAGCGGCTGCTTTGGCGTCCGGCACCGTCGGCGAGGCCTATCAGACCACGATTTTTGCAGAGGGAGATTTCACACCCTTTGTGTTTGCGCTTGAGAGCGGTGCGCTGCCTTCCGGCCTGTCGCTGTCCGCCGCAGGGACGCTCGACGGGACCCCGGTTCTTGCAGACGACTACGAGTTCACCGTTGGGGTGACGGACACTCAAGGCCGAACCGCCTCGCGGATTTTCACATTGGAGGTTGTCCCGAGCGACACGGTTGTGATTGTGACCGATCCCACGCTGCCCGCTGTCTCCCGCATGGTGCCCTGGTCCACGCAGCTCGTCGCCTCTGGCGGCACGGGAGGCGGGTTCCAATGGGAACTTGTCGATGGCGTGCTGCCGAATGGATTGAGCCTGGCGTCCTCCGGACTTGTCTCCGGCACGGCCACCGAGGACGGTGCATTCGCGTTCACGGCGCGGGTCGGCGACGATGGTGCTCCCCCGCACAGTGCCGAACGGCAGTTCTCCCTCGCAGTCTCCAGCATTGTGCATTTCACGGGTTCGTCGTTGACTGGCGCATGTCTCTCTCTCCCCTACGAGGCAGCCCTGCCCGTCGATGGCAGCCAGACGCCCTTCACCTATTCCCTGCAGCAGGCGGGCTCCTATGTGGCGACCGATCAAGTCGAAAGTGCCTTTGCGGAGGTGGGCGTCCTGCAGACGGACTGGTACGGGGACGAGGGGCAGCATCAGCTTGATCTGGGATTCTCCTTCCCGTTCCATGGCTTGGTCTACACCTCCTGCACCGTGGCTGACAACGGCTACCTGGCCTTTGGCACCGAGGTGCCTGACGTTGGGAAAAACGAGTCCTGGCTGGCGACAGAGGCCGC
Organism: Lentisphaeria bacterium; assembly: GCA_023145395.1. Taxonomy (GTDB): domain Bacteria; phylum Verrucomicrobiota; class Lentisphaeria; order Oligosphaerales; family Lenti-02; genus JAGLDW01. The sequence goes on from JAGLDW010000793.1 coordinate 4,841, forward strand.
ATTCGCCGATTTCCTGATGATCGCACCACTCTGGACGGACATGCTTGTACTGCAGACGCATTCGGATTCGGGCATTTGGCTCGATCGGGGAGATGCGGAGGTGACCGTGCGCTGGCGTGGTTACGACTATCACGTCCCGGAGGACGAGATCAATATTTCCGTCACCCTGCACGAGGATGGCCGGATTGTGTTTCGGTACGGGTCGGTGACCACCTGCAACCGTGCGGTGATCGGTGTTTCCGATGGCGCAGGCGCCGGTGGGGACGCAGTCGTGCTGGATTCGAACGAGTGGAGCGACAGTTCGCCCAATGTCTACTTGGATGGATGGACTGACCATGTTGATGTGGCATTGCGTCGCAGCGGGGGACTCCCCCTGGGGCTAAGCCTCGGCTCCGATGGCATCGTCCACGGCACGCCTACTGAGGCCGGGCTGTTCGAGTTCCAGGTGACCGTGACCGATACGCAGGGCGATTCCGTGTCGGACACTCTCCAGCTCGTCGTGCACACGGCAGAGGCGGACACGAATGGAGATGGCGACCTGAGCAATGACGAGATCCTAGTCTACATCGCTCGCTGGCAGTCCGGTCAGATCGACGAGGCCGCGGTGAAGGCCGCAGTGGAGGCTTGGCGCATTGGCGGTGAGGAACCACGTGGCGCGACACGCGACGGAGCCTCCTCGGCCGGGGCGGTCGCGACCGTGCATGCCCGCGTCTCCTTCGCCTCCCAAGCCGAGCTTGCCGTGCTCACGCGCATGGGTTGCTCCGTCATTCGCGTCGAGAATGGCATGGCGCTGGCCGTGGTTCCCGAGACGCTCGTCGCCATTCTGCGCGCGTCCGGACGGACGGTGACGCTGGAGGACAAAACTCGCGGGGAACTCTTTCGGGACGACAACGACGGTTTGTTCCGCACCTATGCCGAGCTGACGGCCGATATCCAGGCGCTGGCGATCGCCAATCCCAGCTTGTGCGCTTTGCAGAGTATTGGCCAGTCGGTGGATGGCCGGGAGATCTGGGCGTTGAAGATCAGCGCCAATCCCGGTGTTGAGGAGGACGAGCCCGAGATCCTCGTTGTGGGCACGTTGCACGGCGACGAGGAGCTGGGCATGGAGGTGGTGCTCTCTTTCGCGGAACATCTTTTGGCGAGCTATGGCGGTGTCGGCGCCGAGGCGGACAGAGTCACGGGTGCTGTGGACGGGAACGAGATTTGGCTTGTTCCCCAGATGAATCCGGACGGTTTGGAGAACGACGAGCGCTACAACGCCAATGGATTGGATTTGAACCGCAGCTATCCCGATGGGGTGTTGACCAACATCGGAAACCTGTTCGCGAATGGAGCGCCGGACACGACCGGGCGGGAGCCGGAGGTAGCTGCGATGATGACCTGGTCTGCACAGCGTTCCTTCACTCTTGCCGTGACTCTGCACACTGGCGCTCTGCTTGTCTGCTATCCCTACGGAAACAACGCCAGCGGCACGCAGGCCTACACGGCCTCTCCGGACGATGCCCTGTTCCAGCAGCTCTCCACGGACTTCGCCACGGCGCATGGGGAGATGGCGCCCACCGACATCATCAATGGCACTGCCTGGTATGTTGTTGTCGGGGAGCAGCCGGACTGGCGCTATCGCTACTGTGGAACGCTGGAGATCACCGCTGAGCTGGACGGCAGCAAGAACTTCCCCGAGGATGGGCTTGCGGATGCTTGGGACGACAACCGCGAGGCGCTTCTCGGCTACGTCGAGGCGGCCGACAGCGGATTGCGGGGCGTTGTCACGGACCTGTTCAGCGGCGAACCGCTCCGGTCCCGCATCGCCGTGGAGGGCATCGCTCACGACATGTACACCGATCCGGATGTCGGCGACTACCACCGGCCATTGTCCGCCGGCAACTACAACGTGACTGTTTCAGCGCCCGGCTACGTGTCCTCGACGACAGGCCCGCATACCGTGTCCGTCGGAAATGCGACGCGAGTGGATGTGGCATTGCGGCCGGTGACCGCCGGCCCCGTTGCGGATGTGACGAGGACGCTGTCGGCGCCCGGATACACTTCCAGCACCGACAACACCGTGCGCCTTGACATCGCCGTCGATGAATCTGTGAGCAACGTCGCGTTCATCGTCGAGGAGACGCTTCCGGAGGGATGGTCCTACAGCCATGGCTCGACACGTGCGTCGCCGGGAGAGCCCCGGCTCGACGGAGACACGGTATCCTGGCTTTACTGGCGGGCTGCAGTTGTCGATGGTTCGCTGGAATACGCAGCTAGGGCGCCGGAAGAATCGGCGACGGCAGAGTTTGCTGGGAGCGTGTCCGACACCGCTGGTGGTCTCGAGGAGATCGGGGGAGACACGGTGTGGCACGTGGAGTCCACGTCGTTTGCATTGACGCTGAAAGCTGGCTGGAATCTGTTCTCGATTCCGCTCCGGCTCAATGACCCCACCCTCGCGTCCGTGTTTGGCAACCGCTCGGTCAAAGTCTGGCGCTGGCGGAACCGGGTCTACGAGGAGCCCGCGACCATCGAGCCCAAACTCGCCTATTGGGCCTACTGCGATGCCGACTACACCCTTTCGCTGACCGGCCAGGCAGTAACGGAGCGCTCGCATGAGTTCGAGGTTGGCTGGAATCTGTTCGGTCCGCTCTCCGACCGGGCGATTCCGGTTGACGACGCCATCCAGGGGGATGTCTGGACCTGGGTGGATGGCGTCTCGAGCACGGCGCAGGCAATGGAGGTGTTTCACGGCTACTGGCTGTACGCCTGCAGGAGCGCCACACTACGTCTCGATTGAGGATAGGCAACGCAGCCGCAGTCCCTGCGTTCAGTCGATGCACCGTGCCGGTCCGGGATCGGAGAGCATGACGCTCCCTCGACTCTGCGGGACAATGGGTATGTAGGGCATGCTTGCGGTCCGGGACGTCCCGCACCACTGTCGGGCAGTTCGCAGTGCGGCTCAGCGGGAGCTTCGCCCTCCAGGAACTGTGGAATCTGCCTCCCGGTTCGCCGTCCGAAGGCCGTCTCCCACATTCTGAATATGTTTTGCGCAGTCCGCAGGGCATGACTCGTCAAGAAGCCTCGCCCTTCATTTCCCACCTTCGTGTGCTTCATGTCTTCGTGGTGAGAAATCCGACTGGTTCCGCACATGCTCTGCTCAATCGTTGTCGCGGATGTCGTTGAAGACGCGCATGGAGCAGAATTTTGGTCCGCACATGGTGCAGAACTTGTCGCCCTTTTCCGTGCGGTCGGAGCAATCGGAGCCTGCGGAGTCCGCAGGACTTTCGCGTTCGCGGAGCGCCTCGTCGCGCAGTTCGCGGGCCTTGTCGGGATCGAGGGCGAGCTCGAACTGCTTTTCCCAGTCGAAATCGGCCCGGGCCCGGCTGATAGCGTCATCTCGATCACGTGCTCCGGGGACGCCCTTGGCGATATCGGCCGCATGGGCGGCGATCTTGTAGGCGATTACTCCATCCCGCACGTCGCGACTGTTTGGCAGTCCGAGATGCTCCTTGGGAGTGACATAGCAGAGCATGGCGGCACCGTGCATGGCGCCAAGCGCCGCGCCGATCCCGGAGGTGATGTGATCGTAGCCGGGCGCGCAGTCGGCGACCACGGGGCCGAGGATGTAGAAAGGCGCATCGTCGCAAAGCTCGCGTTCGCGCTCCATGTTCATCTGGATCTCGTGCAGCGGAATGTGTCCCGGTCCTTCAACCATCGCCTGGACTCCAGCGGCCCGCGAGCGCTGCACTAGTTCCCCCAGCACCTCCAGTTCCGCGAACTGGGCCTCGTCGGACGCATCCGCCAGGCAACCGGGACGCAGGCCATCGCCCAGCGACAACGTCACGTCGTGCTGCACGCAGATGGCCAGGATCTTGTCGAAATGTGTGTAGAGCGGATTCTGCAGACCATGGGTGTCCATCCAGCGCGCCATGATGGCGCCACCGCGGCTGACAATGCCCAGAAGGCGCCGTTTGGCCATGGGCACATGCTCCCAAAGCAGACCCGCGTGGATCGTCATGTAGTCGACGCCTTGCCTAGCCTGTTTCTCGATGACCTCGAGAAGCAGCTCAATGGTTAGGTCGTTGGTGTCCTCGACATGGCATGCGGCCTCGTAGAGAGGCACGGTCCCGATGGGAACGCGGCTGTGGCGAATGATGGCCGTGCGAATGCGGTCCACATCCTCACCCGTGCTGAGATCCATCACCGTGTCCGCGCCGTAGCGCACTGCCGTCTCGAGCTTGTCCAGCTCCTCCTTGATTCCGCTGGAGGTGCTCGAGTTGCCGATGTTGGCGTTGATCTTGACACGGAGTCGCCGCCCAATGCCGATGGGCTCGAGTGTTTCGTGATGCCGGTTTGCGGGGATGACGACGCGCCCGGCCGCCACATCGGCGCAAAGCGCCTCGGGCTCCACTTTCTCGGAAGCGGCCACTGCGGCCATGGCTTCGGTGACAACGCCAGCGCGAGCGGCGAGAAGTTCAGTGGTCAGGGAACTCTGCATGAATCCTCCGGAAGGGGGGAAATGTGGTTGGCCGAATGCAAAGGGCGTACTGTAAGCGGTCGCGTGCAAGGTGCAACGTTGGGT
>JAGLDW010000794.1 GCA_023145395.1 Lentisphaeria bacterium
TCGCCATCACCAACACCAAGGCCGGACACCACGTCCCGACCGACTACCCCGGACGGCAGATGATCCTTTTCGTCTCTGCGCTCGACGAAGCCGGACACGAATTATCGCTGATCGAAGGGCCTATCCTCCCCAACTGGTGTGGTGAGCAGGCCGGACTTCCGGGCGTCGCCTACGCCAAGGTTCTCCGCGACGTAGAGACTGGCGAATCGCCCGTAGTCAACTACTGGAAGCAAACGCTGATTGAATCGGATAACCGGATCGCGGCATTCGCAACCGATCAGTCAACCTATCGCTTCCAATCAGCGGACGGAATGATCACCGTTCGTGCGGTCATCCTCTTCCGCAGACTCTTCCAGGAACTGGCCGAAGCAAAGGATTGGAACATGCCTGACATTCTGATGGAAGAAGCCGAGGTCTCGATCCCGCTTGAGGCGGCTGGGTAGGTTGACGCCTATTGTGCGGAGTTCCATTTGCGAAGTCGCGGCTCGGACCGTCGCCTTCCTCGGATCGCTCCGCTTGGCAACGATTCTCCTCATCCTGATCACGCTCTCTGCCATCATCGGCGGTGTCATCCCGCAGACGCCAATCACGCCAAACGCCGACGAAATCTATCACTCCTACGGAGTGTTCTGGTACCGCATCATCACGCGCCTCTCACTCAACGACGTCTTCCACAGCAGTTGGTTTCTCGCGATGACCGCGCTATTCGCCCTCAACCTCAGCCTCTGCACAGCAAGGCGTGCGCGACGATCGATTGCCCGAATCTTCTTGCGTGCTCGCTATGTCGCGATTCCTGAGGGGGACAAAACAACACACCGGATTGCGATCGGAGGGGCTGGAGCCAATCTTGCGCCTCTCGTTAGGAAGCACCTCCGTCGGAGAGGATTCCTGCGAATTGACCAAGTGAGCGCCCCTGCGGATCGACCCGCCCAAACCCAGCTTGTCGGGCAGCGATGGCGCCTGGGGTTTCTCGGCCCCGATCTCGTCCACGCTGGGATCCTTGTCATCCTCGCTGGCGCACTCCTTGGCGTCTTTCGTCAGGAGGGAACGCTCGTAGTGAACGAGCTAGAGAAGGGCGCACGGATTCCTGCCTGCGGGGCCGCTGCGTCGTCCGATTGCGTTCCACTGATCTACGATCTTCGCATCGACGACTTCGGGGTTGAAACCTATGAAGGTTCGGCTCGCGTCAAGACCTACTGGGCAGATTTGACGTTTCTCGAAGGCAACGATCCAATACTCCAGGACCGAATCTCTGTCAATCGCCCCCTATCAATCGGCGGATTTGGTTTCCATCCGTGGCGCTACGGCGACGACGTCGAGGCCGCAGTTGTCCGCCTCCAAGTCATGGAGTCCGAGCGCAATGCAGTGACCTCTGAACTCGAGCTTCAGATTGGCGACACGGTTGTTGTTCCCAGAACGCAACTCTGGCTGACAGCTCTGCGTTTCTACCGAACATTTGCGCTAACCGACGACGGGCAG
>JAGLDW010000795.1 GCA_023145395.1 Lentisphaeria bacterium
CCAAGGCTGCAAGTGCATGACCTCGGACTACCGGCATGTGAACCGCTGCCTGTCACTAAGGCACGGCGGCAAGTCGCCGACACGCACCGTCCCCGACCAACTTGCCGACGAGGCCGAACGAGCGACCCGCGCCTACCGGAGCGCCAGGACGGCGCGGCGCTTGATCTCCCGGACCGCCACCAAGCTTCTCAAGGACATCGACGAACTGATCGCCCACGCGGCCGACAGAGGACAGCGCCGAATGCTGGCCAGGCTGCAGCAAACAGGGAAGAACAGCGAATGAACCACCACTCAGAGGACTTCTCCCCCTTTTCTTGATTTGGAGCCCCGAGGAACTGCAGCATGCGGTCAGGGACCTGACCCGGGCATGCCAGTGCCGGTGGAACTCGACCGCGATCGTGCTGGTGCTTTGGCAGTGGGGACTGCGCAATCGCGAAGACCCCTTCAGCTCGATCGTTGACAGGCTTTGGGGAGGACTGGTCAAGACCATGGAGCTCATGGGACTGGACATCAGCGCTAACGCGGTGTCGCCGGCCGCACTGTGCAAGGCCAGGAAGGCAGTGGGAACAACGCCCTTCGACTCCCTGCACGACATCGCGACCGACAAGCATCGGGAACGGCACCGGGAGTTGATCCTGCACAAGGGGTACCGCCTCTACGCGGTCGATGGCTCGAACCTGACGCTGCACTCCAACAGGACACTGGCCAGAGCCTTCGGTCGTCCCCGGTCCACCGGCAAGCGCCGCTCTCCTCCCCAGGCCACATTCACCGTTCTGGAGTTTGTGAACACCGGATGGATCACCGACTACAAGCTCGGCCGCTGCAACGCTGGTGAACTCGCGCAATCGAAGGACCTCACCGCTGGACTCGGCGAAAGGGATCTGCTGCTTGCCGACCGGCTGTACTTCGACCCTCTCTGGTACGCCGACTTGTCCGCGAGGCTGGTGAAGTTCCTGTTCCGCATCAACTGCAACCGCTACCGAAGCCTCACGGCCGAGAGCCAACGGCGGGTCACAGAGCAGAGGGCCAGAGGAAACGTGGATTGCCAAGTCGATTTGCGCGTACGGGAAGCTCCAGGGAAGAAAACCTACACGATCTTGCGCGGACTCCGCTACATCGAGATCAGACGTTCTGGAGCTCAGACACTTTACTTTCTGACCAACCTAACCGTCGACGAACTCGCCACATTCGAAGCCGCCGAGCTCTACGCAATGAGATGGGAGATCGAGACCAATCTGCGTTATTTCAAAGGGCAGGATCACCTACCCTCGGTACGGTCAAGGCGCGACGACACCGTGCGCCAGGAAGTCGCGCTCCACGTCCTCGCACACAACTCCGTCAGATTCATACAGTCCGAAGCGTGTGTGAACAGAAGCGTCGACCAAGAAGGCGACTATGACAACCCAGACAACCACAGACAACCCGAACCAGACGCCACAAACACTCCCGCGAAGAAGTGGACTGCAAAAAGCAGTCGCTACCACGGTCCTCTTCGACCCGTGGATATCCAGTTCAAGAGAACGGTCGATATCATCCTCGGTTCTCTCGTCGACGCACTGCTGAAGCCGGACCGCGACGCGACGCAACACTGGTCCAAACTGCTCGAGAAGATCGTCACGCTCAAAATCATGGTCAAGCCCGGTAGGAGTTACCCGCGCCCCGGCCGGAAATACAAGAAGGGAAAACCCAACAAG
>JAGLDW010000796.1 GCA_023145395.1 Lentisphaeria bacterium
GCCGGATGCGTGTTTTCCCGACAGGGCACTCCCTGAGCTGTCAGGAAAACGGGTGCTGGTGCGGGAGGATCAGGAAAGCTCGCTGGTCGGCGATTAGAACCGGATTCGGGCGAGAAGCAGGTCGCCGATGTACTGCATGCGGTTGTGGGGGGAGTCGCCACGGTCGCGGTCCACGTAGAAGGGCATCCCCTCCTGATAGCCATCGATTCTCTGCTGCAGCCACTCGCCGGTGATCACCCACGCTTCGTTCGAATCGACATTCAAGGTGCAGAAATTGCCCATGCGGGCGCCGGCCTCGGGAATGACGACACGCTCGGTGTCCCGGACTATGCACAGGCGTTCGGGATCGACTTCGGCCATGAACAACGGAGCGCGGTCACGCACAACGCCGTTGCTCTGCTCACTTCTGCGGGTGTAGACGAGAAACAGCGCCTCGTCCCGGAGCAGCCAATGCTGTTGGGTATTGTAGCTGCCAAGCTCCTGCCCATCGTCAAACGTCCAAGCCTGCGGGGTGGCGAAATTGAGTCCGTCCGCGGACTCCGCAACGTACCCGCGGATGTCATTGCGTAGGGTCAGCAGATAGCGCTCTCCCCATTTCACGAGTGATGGTTCGTGAAATCCCCGCACTTCGTCGCACGTCAGCACGCCACCCCGATCCACCGCCTGTAGCGTCTCGCCGTCCCATCTGAGCCTCAGCACCGCAGAACGTCCCCGCTTGTCCGCGCCGCCCACGGTCACGGGACATAGAATCGAGCCGTCGGCAAGCTCGACTTTCTGGCACACGTCCGAAGTGAAGACGCGCTGAATCTCCTCACCCGCGAACAAAGACTGCCAAGCCACGCGCTTCCAGGGCGCGAAATCCTCCTCCTCGGGCAACCATTGGGAATAGATCAGATCGGCTTTCAGCGACAGCTTCTTGGCCCTGGGCGCCCACACCGCATGGGTTTCGCCCTTGATGCTCGAAGTCGGCAACACGTCCTGCACAAAGCAGGTTCTGCCCACCATCAAGAGTGTGTCACTGGCCTGGTGGTGGAACGGCGCCAGCCATGGCTTCTCAAATACATCCTCCTCCAGCGGATAGACCTGTAGCGCCTGGCTCTCGGCGGGATTGCTCCAGTGCCTGCCCCCATCGCGACTCCACGTGTAGTGATGCGGCCCCACGTCGCAGCCCGTGAGCTGGCTGGCGCAGACAATGATCCGAGACACGGGCCCGTTCCGCCCCGCTGGCACCAGTGCAGCCGTTGGCTCGAACCAGCACTCGTTGCGCCGACGCCCGTGAAAAATCGTCTCGATACCAACCGTGTAGTCAATGGCCATGGACTGGGTTCCTCTGCAACAGTCTTCGGATTCCACACACATCCGGAACCTGAACGAGAATCGCCCAAAAAGCAACCACGGCATACACGGAATTTTCACCACGAATACACGAAGGACACGAAGAGGAGGTAGTGACATTAGGAGGGACAGGAACCACGAATGAACACGAATAGACACGAATTGACAAGACAGGCTCCTGGGAGGACGAACCCGTTTCGACAGGCTCAAGGCCCTGAGCAGAGTCGAAGGCCTCCCGCTGAGCCGCGTGTGCGGACTCTGGACGGTGAACCAAAAGGCGGACAGTCAAAATCCTGGAGACGCGAAGACGCAAAGAGAACCAAAGGCAGAGAAATACCGTGTTTTCCCGACAGGACACTCCACGAACTGTCAGGAAAACGGGCGCTGGTACGGAAGGATCAGGAGAAGCAGTCTTCCCCCACCCAAATCATCGCTCCACCGGGATAAACCCGGCGGTGGCGTACCCAAGCGGTTCCCCTCTACCGAGCTAAGATGGTGTATGTTGACATTCGTAGCTTGCCAGCCAATCCGTTGGATCAGATCAACCTGTTTGTATAGTGTGAAAACCAACATGTCTCATTCCGTCTCAATGACACTGTCCGGCATTCGTCGTGGATTCGCTTTTGGGGTGGTCATGCTGTTGGCGTGGCTACCGCGCATGGCCGCCGGCGCGGATGGGGCGCCACCGGTCTTGCAGGAGGGTTTTGAACAGGATCTGGCTTCGAGCTGGGCGGTGTCGGGCACGCTGGCCTGCGGGACGGTGTCCATGCCGACCGAGGCGCTGGAGGGCGACCAAGTCCTACGATTCAGCCGCGAACCGCATCTAAACCGTTCGGATCGTGCCGCCGTCGTCAGCCTGATGCCTTGGCGGAAATCCGCGACTCCCGGCATCTATGAGGTCGTGGCTTGGGTGTATTTGGGGAACCGCACCCCCAAGGGCAACGGCCAGGTCTCCTATCACCTCACCCTACAGGCGCTGGATGTCAAGAACCACATCGGCGCCAGTGTAACCTTCAGGACCAAACGCTACAACCGCGAGCGAACGGTGCTCTTCGGCAGTGGCTCCCAGGCCAAAGCCGAAACTGTGAACTTCCCGGTTGAGCGTTGGTTGAAGGTGAGTCTTTTCCTGGACGAAGTGGGGCAACGCTGGCGGAGCGAGATTGCGCCGTACGGAGCACGGCCCATTGTTGCCGACGACGACCTGCGCTGGAAGGATGCTGATTTTCGGCGTTTCGAAAAGCTGCGCATCCTCTGCTCGCACTCGAACCGCAATGATGGCATGGACAACCGTGTCGATGGCATCGCTGTGCGGAAGCTGAGCCACCTGCCAGCCGCCACGTCCCCCCCCGATGACACGGCTGTGGGGCGCACGGTGTCCGTGACCACCGAACCGCGGCACTACCGAGCAGTGGATCCATCTTTCTACAATTCCGCATTCACCAGTTGGGCGACCGACAACCTGGGGGATCGTCTCAGTCTCTCCGATCCCGAAACGGCCGATCGACGGGCACGCGGACTGCGCGACCTGGGATTCAACGGAGTGGTCTACAACGGGCGGCATTTCCGCCTCAGCTATCCCGAAGAATGGGACGAGATCAAACGCCATGCGAAGGTGGTGGTCGATGCGTGCCATCGCCACGGCATCAAAGTGATCGAACACCATGACTTCACCATCTTCAGCTACAGCTCGTATCCCCTGATGCTCAAGCATCTCGATTGGCTCCAGAAAGACATCCGAACGGGTGAGAGCTGGCGCTGGGCCTGCCCGAACAACGACGACTTCATCAACTACTACGCCAATTATCTGGCCGAATTCCAGCGCGCCACGAATGTGGATGGATACATGCTCGACGAAATTGGGCTGTGCAGCGCCCATACCTGCGGCTGCGACTACTGCCGCACGTCGTTCCGCCAGGCCACCGGCTCGCCCATGCCGCCCTGGACCGAGGGGGAGGGCTCGTTTGGCTCGGCCTACTACCGCAACCTGGTGCGCTGGCGGTCGCGGATCACCCCGCAGGCACGGTGTCGGTTGATGGCTGCGGTGCGCTCCGTCCGCCCCGACGTCATGAGCATGACCTACTGCTCCGACTTCTCGGATTCGCGCATCACCGCGCGCAGCATCGATCTCACCCGCTATGCGGCCATGCACTGCTCCTTTCTGGGCTGGGAAAACATGATCGCCGAGGCGCTCAACGGCTGGCGCCCTTTCCTGCGCGCGCTGAAACTGCGGCTTTCCTACGGCAACTACTACGATATTCCCGCCTGGTCGCTCAACCGCGAGGCCACCACAAAAGAGGCCGTCTACTTCAGCTGGGCGCTATGCCAACTCGGAAAGCACTCCACTTGGTATGGTCTTCGGGCACTCAGCACACCCGAGGAAACGGCCTATTTCAAACGCTATTCCACTTGGAGCCAGGTGATGCCCCACCGCCATGCACGGTGCTTGACCGACACGGGCCTGCTACTCTCCAACACAACCCGCTTCGCCAATGCGGATCGCCGGTTCATGTGGAATGACATGGCCGGCTGGGTGGATCGGCTGCTGGTGGAGAACCGCCAGTTCGACACCTTGCTCGATGGCGATTTGGAGTTGCCTGGCCGGCTGGGCAAGTACCGCGTGCTCCTGCTGCCTTCGCAGGCCGCGCTGTCGAAGGCCCAATGCAGCCACCTTGTGGACTGGTGCCGTCAGGGCGGAACTCTTGTCTGGACGCACACGACATCGCTGTATGACGAGTTTGGTTCGCCGCGTGGCGACTTTGCGTTGGGCGCTGCTGCGGGAATCCGCTATGTGGCACCCGGCCAGGGCAGTGTGACGGTGTCCGGCGCATTGGGTCGACGCCAACTGGATTTCAGCGTCGGCGCCGGATTTAGCTGCGTGGAAACCCGTCCTGGAGCACAAGTGGACATCCTTGCCCATGGCACGGACGCTGCGGGAAAGCGCTGGCCGGCCGTGCTGGAGACCTTGCTGGGCAAGGGGCGCATGATCTATGTGGCCGCTGATCTCGGCAGCCAGAATGTAGAACCGGAAATGCGCAACCGCTCCACCTATCGCACCCGTGAGGATGCCGGGCAGTGCGCGGCAATTCCGGCGCTGGTGGACTATGCCCACGCGGTGCCGCCACCGGTCGAACTACGCCTGCCGCCGGGCGTGGTCGGGACGTGCTACCAACTGCAGGGAGGCGAGGCGGCGGGACGCATCTATATCCACTTGCTGAACACAACGGGCAAGAGCGTCAAGCTGGGCGACAAAGCCCAGTATGGTCGGCTCGAAAAGATTCCCCTGCCAGCCGTGGTCGAGCCCATGACCGTGCGGCTACGCGCGGTGGTGACTGGACCGGCACTGGTGCGCACGCCCGAGCGCGGGGAAGTGCTGTCCCTCGCCGGTGAAGTGCAGCCAGGCGGGATCACATCCTTCACCGTGCCGGGATCGGTGCTGGGCGCCTACGTGAGCATGGAGATTCCCGCTGAGATCGTGACTGGGCAGACGTCCTGTCCAGTGCCGCTGATCAAGGAGATTGCAGGGGAGCGCCCATGAAAAAGCAGTTTGCAGCCATCCTGACATTCTTCGTATGCTTCGCTCCCCCCGTACTTGCGGGGGGCTTCTCCGTGGCGACTGACGGACCTGTCATCCGGCTGAACGAGATCGTGGTCGTGGGGGCGGATGGATTGGACCTGGCCACGGGCGAGACCGGAGCGACTGTAGCCAATGGCCTGGCGGATCTGAAAGCGGACCAGACAGCGGCCATGCCCGAGTCCAAGGCCGGGTGGTCGGGCAATATCTCCTTCGGCAGCCTCTTCGGCGATGGGCGATGGGCCCGGGAAGTGGCTGCCCGTGACGACGTGGCGGAGATCACTCTCGCAGCCCTGCTCCCCTCGCGTGACTATGGCGCCACCGTTCGCCAAGCCCGATACTGCATCAGCATTCCGGTAGCCACCCTCAAAGGCGCTTCCTTCGAGTATCGCCTTGGCATGCACCGGTCAGGCCGGGCAAAACGCACGGGAAAGCTGACCGGGGATGAAGCGGAGGGCGAGTTTATCGCCACTCACATCCGGCACATTCAGTTTACCGGTGGCAAAGTGGACTTGTTCGTGGACTTCTGTCCCTGTGGCGTATGGGGGATTTTTCTGGAGGATCCCGCCACTGCCTACAAGGCACACTTGAAACGCCAAGGCGACCAGTACGTCTTTGTCATCCCCAATCGCGCCGCGCGCTACGGAACCCGGTTGGTGAACAAGGTGGTGCTGCGGGCGGGCAAGCATGACATGGACCGCCTGCATCCTGTGCGCGCGGTGCACTACACCAGCCCGTTCCCCGTCTTCAAGCGCGTGCAGTTTGTGGCTCGCTTCCCCGTCAAAGGCCTTAGCACCCGC
>JAGLDW010000797.1 GCA_023145395.1 Lentisphaeria bacterium
GATTTTTCTTCCCGGCTTTCCCCTTGAGAGAAGCCGTTTCTTCCTTTAGTTCGCATGTTCTTCCCTTTTGTATTATTGATGTCCCATGGATGTCTGCTTCCCCTTAGGAAGCGACTTTCCGAAGACGGAGGAACATGCCATGGCCAGAGAACGTCTTCCCATCTGCAAGCATTGCGGACGAAAGTTCAGCCCGGATGCACGCAACAGGGATCGTCAACAGGTATGCGGTCGGGTGGAGTGTGTGTTGGCGGCGGACCGTGCCAGGAAGCGCAAATACTACCGCAAGCGCATTGAGAACGAGAAGGGATTCCAGGAGTCCGAGAGGCGACGATGCCGCAAGGCAATGCGTCGTTGCCGGGCCCGCACCAAAAATGGCGGCATGGGGCAATCCGCTCCGCACCTGCCGCTATTGCTGTCCGGACACCTTTTCGCCGGTCTGGTCTCGCAGTTCGTGGACAGCACCGACCCCCATGTCATCGCACGGGTGATGGACTCCTATGCGGACCGGGGCCGGCGGCTGGCGGTCAGCCGGTCGATTCGTGGATCACCCTGACTTGCGTTTTTTTTGCCTGTTACTAGACGCCCTGCCACGCTCGACGACGAGTGTTACTAGACACCCTGAATTGCACAAAGCGTTGAAAGCAAGTTGCTTGCAAAATGTTACTAGACATCCTTTAATGCTTTTCAATTCATATGTCACAGTATCTTCATCCCCCCGGCGCAGTCGCCGAGGTACGCTCAAGACCAACAAAGGAGATACTGAACATGAGCATTCCAAAAGCACCTTTCGTCAGGGATCGCATCCGCCGGATCGCTCCGGGGTTCGGCTGGCTGGACCACCGTCTGGTTCGCGAGCACTATGTCGAGCGCTGTTCGCACGGCGCGCTGGCGCTGTATCTTTTCCTGATCATCGTCGCCGACGGCGACGGCGTGAGCTGGTGGAGCGAACGTTCGCTGACATGCCGCCTGGGCATGGATGTCGACCGTCTGCGACAAGCACGTGCGGAGCTTGAATCGGCCGACATGGTCGCATACGAGGCTCCTGTATGGCAGGTTCTGCAGCTGCGCGAGGTGACACCATGAACAGAGGGCTCTGGCAGAAAATCAACGACTTGTCGGTAGAGGGGTTGGGCATTCGTGCCATCGCAAGGCGCCTGAACGTGCATCGTCGCACAGTGCATACGGCCCTGGAGGCGCAGCATCCGCCCGTCCACTCGGCAAAGTTGCGTGGCAGCATCATTGATCCGCACCGGGGCTGGCTGCTGGCACGGATGCAGCAGTATCCGGAACTGAGCGCCACCGTCTTGTTTCGCCAGCTTGGCGGGCGTGGCTACAAGGGTGGTTA
>JAGLDW010000798.1 GCA_023145395.1 Lentisphaeria bacterium
CCGGCGGTCGTCGCCGACTGTCGTTCTTCGTCATGGTTCTGTGTTACAGCCGGATGCTTTACGCAGAGTTTTTTCTCGGGGAGACGATGGAGTACTGGCTTCAGGCACATCGCAACGCATTCGAGGCGTTCGGCGGTGTCCCGGAGCGGGTCATGGTTGACAACTGCAAGACCGCCGTGCTCAAGGCTCGCCGCAACGGGACGGCACCCGAGATCAATCCCGTCTACGAGGATTTTGCCCGTCACTACGGCTTTCGCATCTCGGCCTGTAACCCCGGTCGTCCCAACGAAAAAGGGCGCGTGGAAAATGCAGTGGGCTACATAAAAAGTTCGTTTCTGGCCGGGCGCGATCCCTGTCTTCCCGAGGCGCTGAACCCGGCTTTGTTCGACTGGACCTCCAACGTAGCCAACCGGCGCGTCCACGGAACCACAGGACACCGTCCCCAGGATCTCTTTGAGGAAACCGAGCGACGGACGTTGCACACCCTGCCCGCAGGGCCGCACGAATGTAGCGCGGTGAAGACAACCGGTGCCGACAGCCTCTTCAGAGTCATCGTGGACGACAACCGCTACAGCGTTCCCAGTTCGGCGGCCTCCAGAAAGGTGGTGGTGCACCGCCATGCCGACCGCGTCGTCATCCGGGAGCTCGACGGAAAGCTTCTGGCCGACCATCCCCGAAGCTTCGGACGGAAGCAGGAGGTCGCCGATCCCGATCATGAACGTGCTCTTGTACTCAAAATGCACCATGCTCGCGACCGAAATCGTCTGAGCCGGTTCCTGTCGCTCGGGCCGGACGCGTCCGCCTATCTGGCCGGACTCCGGGAGAAGCGTCCGGCGTGGCGCAAACACGTCGACCGCATCAACGCGCTGGCCGAAGCGCACGGGCGCGACGAGCTCGTCAGGGCCATGGCCGATGCGTGCGAATACAACGCCTTCTCATCCGAATATATCCACAATATCCTCGAAGCCCGGAGCCAGGCCGTCCCCCAGCCCGGACCGCTGCACGTAACCCGGAGAAGCGACCTGCTCGACATTGAGCTTTCCGAACCCGACCTGGACATTTACTGAAAGGAAACCCCGTGAAAAAACAACTCGACACCCAACTCAAACAGGCACTGGCCGAACTACAGCTGACCTGGATACTCGACAACCATGAACTCGAACTCGCCGAAGCCGCTCGTAAAAACAGAACCAGCCAGGATCTTCTCGACCGGCTTCTCCAGGGCGAAATCGAAGCGCGGCACGTCCGCGCCATCCAACGGCGAATCAAGGAAGCCAAGCTGAAAGGTGTCCGCACACTGGACGGCTTCGACTTCTCGTGGCCCGAGAAAATAAATCACGACCAAGTCAGACACCTGTTCACCCTCTCCTTTATGCGCGAACAAGCCAATGTCGTCTTCATCGGCGGAGTCGGACTCGGAAAGAGCCATCTGGCTGCGGCGCTGGCACGCGAAGCCTGCATGCGACGACTGCCCGTGATGTTCACCTCCGCCATTGACATCGTCAACCATTTGACCGAAGCCCGGGCCCACAACAACCTGGCCCTCGCCATCCGCCGATATGCACGACCAAAACTCATGGTTGTCGACGAACTAGGATACCTGCCGCTGGACAAAGTCGGGGCCGAACTCCTCTTCCAGGTTTTCTGCATACGCTATGAAACCGCGTCGACAGTCATCACCACCAACCGTGCATACAAGGAATGGGCGAAAACCTTCGCCAACGATGCAACCATAACATCGGCAGTCCTCGACCGAATCGTACATCACTGCGAGACCGTCATCATCGAGGGGAAAAGCTACCGGATGAAGAACAAAATCGACAACCAATAGAACACAGTCGGCGAAAGGCGGCGGGGAAAAAACCGCCGCCTTTTTTATTTAAGCACGATTACATGCGCATCAGAAGGTGGGGCCAAAAGAAATGCTAGAATGGTACACTTTTTAAGATGCCGCTCACAAGCCATCAAGCTAAGCGTTTCTGAT
>JAGLDW010000799.1 GCA_023145395.1 Lentisphaeria bacterium
TTCTCTTCAACCGTCACATCGCGCGCACGCTCTGCATTCTCGTAGGTCGCCCAGCGGTGGTCGAACTGGTGGAGCATTTTGGCCTCGTACAGCGGAAGATAGCGGTCGAAGCGCGAGACAAAGACGTTGCCCTCGAGCGTGTATCCCTCAGCACGGAGTTCCTCGGCCGTGCGGAAGTGATGGGAGTCGTTGGCCATGTGGAACATTGTCTTGAAAGACAATCCCCAGGGATTCACTTCAGGTTGATTCTCGGTCTCCTCACGCCAGAGCACGGGAACACGGCGGTAAATAGCTTTGGTCAACTCAGCATCGGCCTGAGAGCGAAAGATCGGGCAATTCCTGGTGTTTGGGTTCAGTAGTTCAATATCTTTGGCAGTGAGAGAGAAGTGGTGACTGGATTCACGCAGATCATCAACACCGAGTGCGAAAAAGGCGAAATCTGCACCCGTTCGCGCAGGACGCGCGGCGCCCGTCAAAGTGAGGAGGCAGAACTTGTAGCTACGATGAACGCCTGGGAAGATGGCATCCCGATTCTCGAAGTCGTAGAGACTGATGAGAGATTCTTTCTCCATCAGATCTTGGAAGAAGTACTTCGTTGTATCATCGGTGGCGATTCCAGATGGGACAATGCATCCGACTCTTCCTCTTTCTGAGATTAGGTCGCGTTTGAGCTCAGCGAAGATCGTGTACGTATTCACATCTCCGCGACCACAGAGCGGGTACTTGCCCGAATCCCGCACCAACGTGCTTTCGCATTCTGTCTTGCGCTTCGCTACCTTGAATGCATTCCACAGTGAAGGATCTCCCTCCTCAAGCTGGGCGATCAGTCGGCGTCGAGCCGCTGCGTTTGGTGCCTCCGAAATCTCGGGACTTCTCGATGCGAAGAACTCCTTCTCCTGGAGCTTGATTCGCTCCCACGGCGGATTCCCCAGCACGCAGTCGAATCCTCCCGGCCAGCCGCATTGTTTATTCTCCGGCTGCTCACCGGCATCCGGCATCCAGAACACCTCAGGGAATGCCAGATACCAGTGGAACAGCTGATACTCGTCAGCAACCCCTCGAATCGTCTGTCGATCCTCCTGACGCACCCGCTCAGGATCAGCTTCCCACGTTCGGAAGCGCCGATGTGTTACCGCCAGATCATCCAAGCTCATCTTCGGCAGCACGAATGCTGCACACCAAGCATCGGCCAACAGCCAAGCATTCGCATACTCTGGTGACTGAACGAGTGCTCGATAATGTGCAGCTTTCCGAGCTCGCGCTTCGACAGATGCATCGTCTTCGTTAGCCAACTGCTCGAATGACGTCGAAAGATCTGCTGTTGTGCGCCGATCCAGCATCTCGCCGAGCGCCATCTGGCCTCCACGCTCGCGCTTGTTCTGTGCCTTGAGATCCTTGCACACAATCTTGTCGTCGCCCTCGATCGGCTTGAAGGCGTCGTTGGGAATTCCGTCGGCCATCAAGGCGGGCGTGGTTCCAAGCAACGAGTTGCCGCACTTGATGTGGTGATCGAGGAACCCCAGCGACTTGCCCGGCTCCATCGCCTCCATCCATAGAGAGATCTTGCATAACTCGACGGCCATCGGATTGATATCGACGCCGTAGATACAGCGGCCGATGACGTCACGCAGTGCTGATCGCGTAGCATCGGGCGATGGTTCGTCTTCGCCAGTTCGCACAGCTGCCAGTCGTTTGGCGATGCGGTGCGATGCCGCAATGAGGAAGTGGCCGGAGCCGCTGGCCGGATCGCAGATCTTCAGATCGAGCAGTGCCCTTTCTGGATCTGGCTTCTTGACGGCCTCATCCAGGACGGGATCGAGGGCCGAGTCCAGCAGACACTGCACCAGACTCGAATGCGTGTAGTAGGAACCCGTCGTCTTACGCTCGTTCCCAGCGGCAACTTCCAGTTTGAACGTGGCTGCATCGGCATTAACCTGCGGATGCATCTCGAGCAGCGATTCGTAGACGCTACCCAGCTCCTCGGAACCGAGGTTCCGATAGTCAATGGGGCGGAGGGCGTTCCCTTCGATTGTGCAGGCGAGCTTTCGGATTGCTTCCAAGAGATCGCGATTGGCGATATCGACGGCATCAAGATCGGGTGTGGCTTCATCCGAGAACAGGAAGCTGCCAAGCGCAGGGAGTGCCAGCTCAGGAGAGCCCTCTCGCAGCTTCTCGAAGACGACCTGAAGGCATCGGTAGAGGTCGGC
>JAGLDW010000008.1 GCA_023145395.1 Lentisphaeria bacterium
CGAACCTTGTCCCCCGAACCTTGTCTTCTGTCCCGCGAGCGTACCCGCGAGCTTCCCTGTCCCTGTCCCCTTCCCTGGAGCGAGAGCGGCACACACGCCACCACTTGTTTTTCTCGGATCGTGCCATACCGTCCGATTTAGTAGTACAGGCTTCGGCCAAACACTGCATTTCCGGAGAATCAGCATGGGCAGAAAACGAATCATGGTCCGCTGTGACATTGAAGGTGTCAGCGGCGTGGTCAGCTACGAGCAAGCGGAACCGGGCCGCCCCGAGTATGCCGTTGGGCATCGTCTGTTCATGGCCGATCTGTTGGCGTTGATCGAGGGTTTGAGCGAAGGCGGCACCGAAGAGATCGTCATCTATGACGAGCATTACTATGGTCGGAACGTGGATCTGACCGCGATCCCAGAACACGTCAGTGTGATCTGCGGCAAGCCGCCCTACCGCGAAGATTGGGCTGGAGGGCTCGACGAATCCTTCGACGGTGTCGTGCTGCTTGGATTCCACTCCAAGTTTGGAACCCCGGATGGTCTGCTGCACCACAGCTACGAGTTGGACATCCGCGATTTGCGCTTGAACGGTGTCTCCGTCGGCGAGATCGGCATGGAAGCGGCTATCGCGGGTGATGTCGGCGTTCCTGTCCTGCTGGTCACCGGCGATTCTGCCGGAGTCATCTTCGCCTCGGGCAGACCAAGTCCAGAGGACGCGAATCCGGCGGACTATGCGGCATTCGCGGATCTTGTGCGTTGGTTGTGCGCGGAACTGAAACCGCACGGAATCACCGCCCAGCTCGAGCCCTTCGACACCACCATCGACAAATGCTTTCTCTATGGGCCGTCGGAAACCTGCGCCCGCTTCGTCGAGAGTCTACAGCCCGATGTGGACAACCTCGGACTTGAACTGGATGTCGCACACGTGCCGTTGATGGGGGAGACCTTCGACCAGGCGATCCGCAACTGCGCTCCGTTCCTGAAGCGCGTGCACCTGGGCAACTGCGTTCTCAAAGACACGAGCCATCCACGCTATGGCGACACGCATCCGCCCGTTGGCTTCCCTGGAGGCGAAATCGATGTGCCCGAACTTGCCAAGATCCTGCACCGTCTGCTGGATGTCGGGTTCCTTCGCGACGACCGTCGGGGAAATCTGATCGTCGAGATGACCCCGTGGCCAGGAAAGACGGTGGAGGAAACCATTGCCGACAGTTTCGGACGCTTGGACGCGGCCTGGGCAGCACTATGATCGAGCTGCAAGCCCACAACACCAGATTTCAGTGTGCCCCGGTCATGCTGCCTGGAAGCGTGTAGGGATAGAGCGCGAGTTCCAGTCTGCGCCAGCGAAGGGTGACCGACGAAGTCGCTTTCGCTGGCCGCATGAGCGTGATCACGTTCTCGCCCAGTTCAATGAAATCGACAGGAACGCGGTAGTTTTGTGTGTGTCGCGGCACCGGCAGTGACTCGCGTGTGAATGGGGGGAACAACTCCCCGATGAACGGGCTCGGCGCCAGCGCGTGTCCATTGAGGGCGACTTCATAGCCGGTTCCCCAGAGTTCCCCGTCGTTCTCAATGCGGAGCATGGCGTCCATGAACCCGCTGCCTTCGGGCAGTCGAATATCCAGTGTGACAGATGCCTCGGAACCCGCCCCAACCGTGCGCTGTAGGCGGTCGAAATTGCTGTTCACGAAAAAATGCTTTGGCCGTTCTGCGAGATATGGGGGGTCGCACACCGTGCGCAGCATGTCGAACGGTGGCTCGACACCCGGCATTCCTCGCCGTCTCGGATCGCCCATATGATGTTCCCGACAGTAGGCGAAATTGAAGAAACTGATGCCATCGACACCCCTCTGCCAGAAGTCATGGGCCAGCGTCTCGTATTGCAGTGGAGTTGTTTTTTGGCTGTAGTTGTTCGAGTGTCCGGATGGGTGGGGGCGCTGCGTGTCGGTGATGAAGTGCATTTCCGCGTAGATGCTGGCGTTCACCACGTGTTTGCGGTAGCTCTCGATGTCGATCTCCTGCGTGGCGATGAAATAGGGCGAGACGTTGACCATGTCCACGAGCTCCTCCACGTCCCACGTAGCCACGTCGAGGCCTGCCTGACGGGCTTCATCCAGCGAACGGGGCACACGCACACTCAAGAGCTTGTGCTCGCCCTCGGCGCCCGTGCGATCAAGCATCTCACGGATGTTGCGCACAAACTCCGTCATCAGGGAAAGTCCCTGGGCCAGGCAGTCGTTGGGAAAGAAGTGCGGAGACCGCATGAAATCGAGTTCCACACCTTCGGGATCGTACTTCTCGACCAATTCGGTCAACAGAGCGGCGTAGTACTCCCGAACCTCCTTGTGCATGTAGTTGAGATAGGCCACGCGGGATCCCGGCATGTGAAACTCGGGATGCTCGCGCCAGAAGCGGTCGTGCGTGGGACAATCGTCGATCCAGAGATGATGATGATCGTTCATGCGGTACGAGATGAAGAAATCCAGGCCGATATCACGCGCCGTGTCTCGTGTCACCCGAACGGGATCGGCGCCGGTGATCATGTATTCGCGCATGCGCCAGTACGCTCTCTCATAGTATGTCAGGTCGCACGGGCCAGTTGGAGGACACACGTCCAGGTCCTCGTTCCGCCAGCGTGGATCCACTTCCGAAGGCCACAGCACTGCCCGCCAGCCAGTTGGGCAGCACATCAAGGCATCCACCTGCGTGTCCGCAAGTTCACGCACATAGCCTTCGGCCTGGGCATCACACACCGGATCGCGATACGACTGATAGGGAGTCTGACTGGTGAAGAGAATCAAAAGCTCGTGATTGTACAGGCATTTCGGGCGCTTTGGCATGTTCATGGATGACCCCTAGCTTCATGTCCCTGTGATGACTCCGTCCCGATGTCTCAGCCGCCGAGTTCGATGCAGCGTTTGCGGTAGTGCAGATAGTTCTCGTACGGCACTTCTTCCGGCACGCCATGGTCGCAGGTGGGGATGTAGCCACCTCGTTCGCGCATGGTGGGCAGGATGCGTTCGACCATGCGGTCGATGTCGCCCTTGGTCTTGGCAAGCACACGCTTGTCGATCCCCCCGTATATGGTGAGTTCCGGATACTGCCTGCCGATCTCCACCACGTCGCAGCCGGAGGCCACCTCGAAGGGACTCATCACGTCCATGCCGATCTCCTGATAGATCGGGATCACGGGGTTCGCGAAACCGTCGGTGTCGATCTGCACGTACAGATGGCGCCGACGGTCGATCTGGCGTGCACGTAGGTTGGCGATGAGCTGTTGATAGTAGGGGAGCAGGAACTCGTGCATCATATCCGGACTGATCAGGGAGCCATGGTTGTAGCAGATGTCCTCGGCAAGAAAAATTTCGTCGATGGTCACATGCTCCTGGTGCTTCGCCAAGACCGTGTCGGCGAGATCGAACCAGGCGGTCATGCACGCATGGATCAGCTCCGGCTGGTCGTGGAAGGTGTAGAGCACATCCTCCGGGCCGATCAGACTGCGCAGATACATGTAGCCTCCGACGAGATTCTGCGTGATGATCATGCCCTGGCCAGCTGCGATTTTCGCGGCGGTCATGCGTTGCTCGAGATCTGCATACCGCGCGGGCGTGCTCGGATCGAGACGCCAGCGAACATTTTCCTCCCACGTTTTCATTCCCTTCACGGGGTGATCCAAATACTCCGGCATGAACCCACTGCGACGGCCCTTGAAGCATAGCACATGCCGCCCGGCGCTGTCCTGCACCACTTCGCAGTCGTCGCCCCGGGTCTCGAGCACCTTGGGCTCAAAGCCTGGTGCAAATGCCGCCTCGCACCACCCCAACTGCCCCAGAGCATGCTTCCCGCCAGGGTCGTAGCGGAACAGTTCATGCGCCGGCACATCCGCTGGCATGCCCTGCTCCTTCCACTGTTCCAGGCAGTAGAATCCAAACTCCTGGCGAACCAATGGGGCGCCCGGAATCCGTTTGTATGCCGCACGTAGTTTGCGAGCCCCCTCGCACATCGCGTCCAGTGGCGCTTCCGCATGAATCCCACCGGCCTCCGCCACCGAACTCGCTGCTGTATTCATAGTCC
The DNA here is from genome assembly GCA_023145395.1 of Lentisphaeria bacterium. Taxonomy (GTDB): domain Bacteria; phylum Verrucomicrobiota; class Lentisphaeria; order Oligosphaerales; family Lenti-02; genus JAGLDW01. The sequence goes on from JAGLDW010000008.1 coordinate 4,066, forward strand.
TGGGTCACTCCATTCAAACTGTCAAAGTGGAAACAAGCACCACTCCAAAAGTGGCGCAGACTCGCTGGATCTTGTTCTAATGACTCACATTTTGAATCTCGTTTTGAGGCGGATTCGAGTGTGCGATTCACC